>JBMSHA010000054.1:0-9799 GCA_049416245.1 Flavobacteriales bacterium
CAAATCCACCGGGCCGGCTTCCACCTCGAGTCGGTAATTGGCCTCTGGGTTTCGGGGGTATGGGGTGTCAAGGTTGCCTGCGGGGAAACCGCCGAACCCCATGATTTGGGGCGAGAGATCCCCGATGACCGGCTCGTTGCCGTTGATGTCGAGGGCGCCGCCGTCAATCCAGTTTTCGAGGGCCTCCATGTAGGTGGCTTTGTTTTCATCCCAATCCGAATCGGGGTCGACCGAAAGCGGCATCATGCCGGATGTGTTGGGGATGAAATTGGTTAAGCGTTCCATGAGCAAGCTGCTTGCCGTGCTGCCGGGAACGACACGGAACTCAAAACTCCCGGCTGCATCGTTTGAAATCACAGGGTGCCAAACCAGGGTGTTCCAAGCGGAATTGATCGTTCGGAAATCCGGTTCAAACGTTCCGTCATGGCAACCCGAATTGGCACAGGTGGGCTGAAACATCCGGTCGTGCAGCCAAGCAAACGTGCCCTCAGGAATGGGCGCTGTAGCATCGATTTCGTTCACCGTTACGATGACGTCGTCATAGGGGTTTGGTGGCGGGTCGGGGCGGCATTGGACGAGGATTCCCGCCATGATGAGGCCGGCAATCCAAAGCGGTATGTTGCAGGAATTTCGCATGCCTCAAATCTGATCCAACAAACTCTGCGTACCCGTCGCGGTCATGCCGGCGGCTTGGACCTCCGGTTTGACTCCCAACAAATCCGCCACGGTCATCATCGTGTCGGAGACGAGGCCGATGGGGTTGGATTCACTGCCAACCGATAGCCCGGCAGGAACACCGGGTCCCGCCATGAGTGTCCACACCCGCAGCGAATTACCGTCACTGTGGTCGTAGGAGAGCCAATCGTTTTGGTCCAGGATGTTGTTCGGCTGCAAGTTTCTCCCGCATTCGGGGGTGCAGAGCAAGGTTGTTTGGCCGGACATTTCGGGGATTTCCGTTTGGATTTTGTTCCACAAATGGCCGACGGCGTGGTCTGCTCGGTGAAGCGAAGCGAGGTAGCCGGAGAAATTCGAATGGCACGAATCCACCGCGCTGAGGTTGACCATCATGAAGGCGGGTTTGAACCACTTCAACACCTCTACTGCAAATGCCATGGTGTAGAGGTCGCCGTTGTCGGTGACGGGCGGCAGGTCGAGTGTCCCCGCGGCGACTTTGGCGTACATCGCTTCCATGAAGGCCTTGATGTTTTGCTTCTCTTCGTCGGAATTTCCGATGGACCCACCCGCCGAGGTCAACGCCTGAAATTGCAGGTCGAGGAACGTCTGCAATTTGTACATCGGAGCGAGTTCGTTCTCGGGATGATAAATCTTTGCGTCGGCCATGAATTGGGCTCCGATGTCGCTGAACGTCACGGTGGGCGCAAAGAAATTTCCGGCGTAGTCGGCGCCATAATCCGGGTGGGCGCTGTGGTTGAGCAACGGCGTGGAGTTGCCGATGCCGTTGCCTACAAACCAAACATCCGTTGCGGAATAGCCGCCGTGGCGCCTGAGGTACTCAAAAATCGTGGGATTGATGGGACGCTGCTTGAGGCCTTGGGTCGTGGTGGTCGATCCCTGCACCAGGCTATTCAGTCCGCCGTAATGGCCTGCGCTCAGGGCTGTCACCTCTTTGAAGACCGTGCCTTGCGACTCGAGCGATTCAGACAGGATAGCGGGAATGGGGTTCATTCCGCCTGTGCCCGTGCCGTAGACAATTTTGTTTTCGGGGGCGGCGCCGGAGAACATGTTGTACATGATGTTGCCCGGGTACGGTTCGTTTTGGCTGTCGTCGAGGTATCGCTTGAGGACCGACTCTTGTTGACGGACCCCTCCTGCAAAGGCGACCATCACTACGTGTTCGGATGAACGGTTGCCGGTCGGGGCAAAGAGCCGGCCGCTGGGCAGGATGTAAGGTGCGAATGATACGCCGGCCGCAGCGAGGCCGGTTTTCTTGATGAAGTCGCGTCGGGTCGTGGTCTTTTTCATCAGTAATACCGGTATTCGTCAGACAAGGCGAAGGACATGTAAACGAGCTCCGGCGTCATACCGGGATTGTTCAAGATGAATTCACGAACGTAGGTGCGCTCTGCTTGGGTGGGATAGCGGGTGTAGAAGCGGACGTAGGTTTCGTCAATGAAGGCTTCAAGGTTTTCCAGCATTTCTTCCCGCGACATCAATTCCAAGTCAGGCTGATTGAAGAAGTTACTCAGCAGCACTTCACGGGCAATGCTCTGATCGCCGATGGATTCGAAGACACGGGCGGCATTGTACAAATCGTTCGCCGGCATGCCCGCTTGAAACAAATTTGTATGCACGATGGCTACCCACTGCTCATTGGTCTTTAGCCGGTCTTTGACGGCAAATCCCGGCGTGACCTCGAGCCCCTGCAATTCAAACGACACGTCAGGCTCGGGGCGGCATCCGCCGAGAGCCGCCGAGAGCGCTGCGCAGAGGAGTGCCATACTCCAAGTGCGATTAAAAACCGGCATATTCATCGGATTGGAGGATATAGCGTTGGATATCAGCGGTTAGGTTGTTCAGGTCGAATTCATCAACGGCTTCAAGCACTTCAGCATCAGAGGGGTCGCGTGCGAGAAAGCTGCGGAACTGCCAACGAACCATTCCTTCGTTCCATTCCGGATTCCAAACCAACGCCTCGATGTAGCTTGGTTTATCATTCGCCGAAAAACCAAAAATCAGGTTCGGTTGATTGTATTCAATGATGTTGTAGGACACATCGAATTCGGCCTGGGTTGGAAACCGTTGATACAAATCATCAAACGAAGCATTCACGAAATTGAAGCTGTTCATGTTGATTTGGTCATAAACGTCGTTCCACATCATGCGGGCGCAGGCGTCTCGGACTTCAATTTCTTGCAATTCCAGCGCGACGGGACATTCCAACACCGCGAGCAAGCGTTCGGCGTTGGCTTGGTTGATGGCGTAGCCCTCCCAATTCCCGTTCAAGCTGTCGGTGATGGCCATCCCGCGCGCGAGTCCATATCGCTCGTTCAAAATCGCGTCCGAAGCTCCCTCGAGAAAGCGCGCTTTGAGGTCGGTATAGAGCTTCTCATGGTAGAGCGTACGGTAGGTGGTGCCGTCGAGCGAATCCGTACCGGTCATCAATTCATTCATGACCGTCAGCCGAATTTCCATGCTCAACGAATCGGCCTCCATCAACGCCACATCGCGCTCCATCTCGAGGTCCGTAGGCTCGCGGCCGATGAGGTCGATGTACATCCGATTCACATAATTCTGAACCAGAATCGTTGAGATCTCATCGTACGGTGGCACGGGATTATCCGGAAAGACGATTTCTTCCGGTTTACATCCGCCAAGGCAAAGGGCGAAGACGACCATGCCAAGAAAAGGTGAAAAGGGAGTCCGCATGCCGGTTCAATGTAATCATTAACACGCGATTATCACCCGGGGTTGCTTGAAGAAATATCACCACCAGCTGGCTTCCGTTTCGGCAATTTCAATGCGGTTGTTGGCGAGTTTGTGCAGGATGGCGATGGCTTTTAGTTGAGTTTGAATGAAGTATTGCTCGCGCATGTTGATCAGGAATAAACTGCTTTCGCCGGCTTGAAACAGCGCCCGCTCACCATTCAGTAGCTGTTCAGATTCGCGAACAGCTTGGGTTTGGACGTTGAGTTGCTCGAGTAAAAGCGGCCCGGCTGCCCGAAGGGCTTCACTTTTCAACCTCAACACCCGGCGCTTCTCGGTCAGAGCCAGTCCCCGTGTGGTGAGATCCACTTCGGCCATCCGCACGGCTCCGCGCTCTGCTCGAATGAATAAGGGGAAGGCGAAGTCTACCCCGAAAGTAGCCGGTACCGGATCCCACGTGGATTCGTTGGGAAAGGAGCGAGCGTCGTCTATCCATTGGTATTTCAAACCTAGCTCGGGTTTGAGCTGTTCTTTTCGCCAGTTCAAATCAACTTCTGACTGCGAAATAACATTCTGTCCTTTGAGGATTTCCGGATGCTGTTCTTCCCATTCGCTGCGCACAGGCGGTAGGGCCAAGGCACTTCTCGCCGCGATTAAATCAGGCGGTCGAACCCCCGGATTCAGCCCGAGTGGTGCATTGTCTGCTCCCCATAGAAACGATTCCATGAGCGCTGCCGTCTTCACGAGGTGTTGCTGGGCTTCGAGCAGGTTTTCGCGTCGGTTCAATACTTGAATGCTGGCCTCCAACGTATCCAGCGCAGGGCGGTCACCCTGGGTAGCACTTTGTATGACAGCCAGGCGCCGCTGCTCCGCGATGGCGACACTGTTTTCGAACACCGCGACGCTGTGCCAGGCATCGAACCAATTCCAATACGCATTCAGTGCTTCTGCGCTGACTGCATTGAGCATGTGTCGGCGCTCTACCTCGCCCAAGTCCAATGCAAGCTTGGCTTTTTGAAGGGCCGCCCGTCTCGCGTCGATTCGGAGGCCTTGTCCCAATTGGACTTTGATTCCGGCTTGCAACAGGCCGCCATCAGGCGCTGTCCATTCGGGATTCAGGTACGTTCCGTCTGCTGCCAAGTAACCGATTTCGACATCCAGCCCCAATGGCGTGGGAATGTTGAGTTCAGCTTGATCTTGTCTATAATAGAGGGTTTCATTCCAATTCTTACTTCGGGTGGCCACATTGAGCTCCGGATCGAACCCTCCTCGAGCTTTTTGCCATTGGGCGTTTGCTCGATCTGACCGCAGTCCGGCAGCCTGGACGATGGGGTGATGCTCCCAAACTTGCTGCAGAAAATCCTCCGCTTCGTAAAGGGTTTGACCGGTTGTGCGGTTGAATAGCCCGATGGCAATGGCCGTGAAAATCAACGTTTTCAAAAAACTGTTCATGATTCGGGTTGGTAGAAGTTTGGGGGGAACCCGTTGATTTGACGCCAGAGCTCGTATCCGACGGCTACATCCTCAAGCAAAATCATGCTCGATGCGCCACCACCCACGCGCAAGGCGTCTGGCCACGGCTCTGCTGCGGAATCTGGTGCAACCAGCAAGCGAAACTTTCCGCTCTTGTGGATGGTCCGGTCAATCGCATATACGCGCCCTGTGTAGGTGCCGACGCTGGTGTTCGGCCAACCGCTGAACACAATGGCCGGCCAACCATCGAATTGTATCTGGACTTCACGTCCGATATCCATGAGCGGCAAATCCACCGGTTCAACGAACATTTCCACAGCCAACTCCACGCCATTAGGCGCTATCGTTAAAATGGGTTCGCCACTTTTGAGCGCTTCACCGATGCCCGTTCGAAGCACCTCCGTAACGAACCCCGACTGAGGAGCGCGAATGATGTACATGCCCTCCCGGATTTGGTAGTTGCTGAAGTCATTCTGGATTTTCGTCACCATCGCTTCGGCTTCATAAAGAGCGCTCATCGCAGAGAACTTCTCGCTTTCCGCTTTGGCAATGTCGTCCAAGTATTGCGCGGATACGGACGTGAGCTCCACTTCGGCGTTGATCAGTTGATTTCGACTGGAGAGCAGCACACTTTCTTTTGAAATGACTTCGGCTTCGGTTTTTTGCAGGGTCAATTGCTTGGATTCGACATCGGTGAGGGATTTTAGGCCATCGTTGTAGAGCGCTTGCGTGCGCTCAAACTGCCGTTGAGCGATGGCTAAATTCGTCCGAGCAGCGACCAATTCGATGCTATCCCCCGTCACTTTGAGATGGCCTTGCTCGATTTTGTTTTGGGCTTGTTGAAGCTTGAGGCGACGTGTCTGAATCAAAGCATCAATCCGTTGGTCGAGCGCTGTGACTTTGGACATATTCGCTTGCACGGTTTGCTCTTTCGCCATAAGCTGCTGTTCGGTACGACTGATGAGCTGCGGGTCGAGGTATTCATTGTTGATTTCACCGATGATGGCCAGCGTATCGCCAACGACTACTTCGTCTCCTTCCTGAACATACCACGTTTGGATGCGGCCGTCGATGAGGGCGTGAACGGTTTGCGGTCGTTGCTCGGGCTGCAGTGTTGTGACGCGGCCTTCTGAACGCACGTTTTGAGTCCAGGGGAGAAACAGGGTTGCCAAGAGCAGTCCCAGACTGCCCCAGATCATGTTGCGCAGCACGTGAGCGCGTGACGGTTGCATGACTGAAGCGTACGATGATACGCCCTCGCTGCGAAAGCGGGATTGGATGGAGTTTTGCGAGATGTTCAGCATGTCAATTCGATTGTGCGGTTACAAGCGGCGCGTAGTTCCGGGTCATCGGTGACCACAATAAGCGTCCACGGCTGTTGGGGATGTGTCAGTGCTTCCACAAGTGCCGGGCGACCTGACGGGTTGATGGGGCCGAGGGGGTTCTCCAACACCAGCAACTCAGGCTTCACGGCGATGGAACGGGCGAGCAGTAGACGCTGGATGATGTTTTGAGGCAAGTGTTGGCCTGCGGGATTTAGCGTGGTTTGCACGCCATTTTCGGTGGAGTTGACCCACGATTCCAATCCAATTTCTCTGATGGCCCAGCGCACATTTTCTGCCGTCGCTGCAGGTCGGCCGAGGGCAATGTTGTCGAAAATGCTTCCCGCGAATAAGACTTGGTCGTCCAGGACTTCACCGATGTGAGAACGCAATGATTCGAGGTTGGCGTGCTGCATGGGGTGGCCATTGAAAGCGATGTATCCATCTTGCGGCAACACAAGACCAGCAAAGAATTGAAGAAAGGTCGACTTTCCAGATCCTTGGGGACCGGCAATCAGGATGCGCTCACCTGGAGAGATCGTTGCGGTGAAGCCGTCGAAGAGGGGCTGGGATTGGCCCGGGTGGCGAAAGCAAATGTTATTGATTTCAATGGCCATGCCACGTGATTCTGAGGGAGGAATGGTTTCGCCTCCTTCATCTTCCAATTCTAAATCGGTGACTTGGCCGATTTTTTCGAGCGATGTAAGCACATCGTATGTGGTCTCGATGCTCAAGACCAACTTCTCGACCGAATTCATGAGCAACACGACGATGATTTCAGCGGCGATAAATTGGCCAATGTTCATGGCCTGCTCCATGACCATGATGCCGCCGATTACCAATAAACCCGCGACCACGATGACTTTAAAAGCAACGAGAAATGTGTATTGCCGCATGAGTACGCGGAAATGCTGTTGCCGTGCAGACAAATACATCGTGACATGAGCGTTCGTTCGATCGATGGGCAAACGGGTGGTGCCGGCCAATTTGAAGGTTGAGGCGGTGCGCGCGAGCTCCTCGAGCCAATGGGCAACTTTGTATTTGTGATTGGATTCTTCAATCGAAGTGCTCAGCCCTTGGCGTGATGTCCAACGAAACAAAAGGAACATCAACGCCCCGACCACCACATTGAAGATGGTGAAAAATGGATGATAAATGCTCAGTAGAATAAGACCGAAGACGGCTTGCAACCCGGCCGCCGCCACGTCAATGAGCAACTTCGACAAACCTTTTTGTACGGAGATCACGTCGAAAAAGCGGTTCATCAATTCCGGTGCGTACTTTTTGTACAGGGCTTCCACTTTGATGGCCGGAATGCGCAACGCGAATTCGAAGGCCGCTCGAGTGAAAATGCGTTGTTGCAAGCGTTCCGTGATGCGCAATTGAACGATTTGGAGGATACCAGCGAAAAGCGTTCCGATGACGGTCAGGGTTACAAGGAGTACCCAACTGGTTGAAATCCGGCCACCTTGAATGAGGTTGACAATCGCCTGAATGCCCAACGGAAGCGAAAGACTGACCAAACCGCTAAAAATGGCATACGCATAGACGTTTCTGATTTCATCGGCATCCGGCTTAAGGAGCCGCCAAAACCGCTCATTAGGAGTCAATGTGCTTCTCATGAGGCAATGGCTTTGAATACCAGGTTCGAGTAAAATTCGATGACGGCATCCGTTCCGTCCTTGATGTCCGTCAAACGGGGCACGTGTTCAGCAAAGAAGCGCTGATGATGCGCGCCTTCTATCACCGTGCTGACCAGCATGTGGGGGAACTCGAAGTCCGGATTGATTTCCATGATGAAGTCAGATAGCCGCTGCACCAATTCCTTGTATCCCAAGTACGCGCCATCGGCATTGGCTCGATCCACGCTTCGGTGGAGGTACACCTTCGCACCCTCTGCTACGATGATGCGGTGTAACTTTCCTTCGTGGATGTGTTGGATCATGCGGTCCTCGGTCACTTCCTCGAGGACAATGCGGAGGCCCGCACGTAGCCGGTTTGAGGCATCGGGAATGTTGGCTGTGTGGAACGCAATACGGTATTTCATCCACTGCCAGTACCAGGCGGAGAGGTACAATAAGAGCTGGTGTTTATTCTCAAAATACCGATACACCGATGCCTCCGTACTTTCGATGTGGTCGGCAAGTTTTCGGAATGAGAATTGCTCCATTCCGATTTCGTCGATGAGTTCCACGCTGCCTTGGATGATGCGGCGACCCAATTCGCTGCTGACTGGGTCTTTGAGGTAGATGGCCGGATTGATGGTAAATTGTAAGTGCTGGATGAGGTTGTCCATGATTCCTGAGCGGTGAGCGTTAATAGTAAAGCTATCAATCACGCAAGTTATACATTTGTTTACAATAGGAAAGCTAATTTTTGCGAACGGGAGTCGAGGAGATTTCCTGCTACCTTGCCGGCATGCAAAAGAAAATTTTGTTGCTCGGTTCGGGCGAATTGGGCAAAGAAGTGGTCATCGCATTGCAGCGATTGGGGCAACAGGTCATTGCAGTGGATTCTTATCCAAACGCACCTGCGATGCAAGTAGCGGACGGGTGTGAGGTGATTAACATGTTGGACGGGGCGGAGCTCGACCGCGTTGTTGCCAAGCACAATCCCGATATCATCGTCCCCGAGGTGGAGTCGATTCGAACCGAACGTTTTTACGACTACGAGACCCAAGGTATTCAAGTCGTGCCGTCTGCGCGTGCCGCAAATTTCACGATGAACCGCAAGGCCATTCGGGACCTTGCCGCTCAGGAGCTTGGGTTGAAGACAGCTCCTTACCGGTACGCCTCATCGCATGAAGGCTTGGTAGAAGGTGTCCATGCCGTGGGTTTTCCGTGTGTGGTGAAACCGCTGATGTCCAGTTCGGGCAAAGGCCAATCCGTGATTCGATCGGAATCGGATATTCAAACTGCATGGGAATATGCGCTCCAGGGTTCACGGGGCGATTTGGCGGAGGTGATCGTTGAGGCGTTCATTGAATTCGATTACGAAATCACGCTACTGACGTTGACCCAGGCCCATGGTGAAACGCTCTTCTGCCCGCCCATTGGTCACCGTCAAGAACGCGGGGACTATCAAGAGAGTTGGCAGCCAGCGACCATGGAGATGGAATTGTTGAAGGAGGCCCAAGAGATGGCGGCCGAGGTGACGGCATCACTGGGTGGATCGGGAATTTGGGGGGTCGAGTTTTTCATCCAAAGCCCGCGCGAGGGGCTTCCGGGAACGGTCTACTTTTCAGAGCTTTCGCCTCGCCCACACGACACGGGTATGGTCACACTCGCGGGGACCCAGAATTTCTCGGAATTCGAATTGCATGCTCGCGCCGTATTGGGGTTGCCGGTCGCCGAAATCAAGCACATACGTAACGGCGCAAGCGCGGTCGTATTGGCCCCGGAAACCTGTGTGCCGGGTGCGGAACCGGTAGTGGGTGGACTTGCCGAGGCAGCGTCTTTCCCGAACACCGATTTCCGGGTGTTTGGAAAGCCGACGGTCCGGCCTTACCGCAGGATGGCAGTGGGATTAGCGCACGGTGATCAAGATTCGGAAGTAAAAGAGCTGGTGAATCGAGCCCAACAGGTCGCAGCTGCTATCCAAATTGAATCGTAGTTTAATTT
>JBMSHA010000055.1:0-9534 GCA_049416245.1 Flavobacteriales bacterium
TATCCGTCAGACCCACCGCCACGTCTGTAGGGGTATTCCACGCTTTCTGGGCGACCAAATCGGCGACGACTAAATCGGATTCGTGCCCAATCCCCGTCCAAACCGGTACTGTCGACTGGGCGATTGTCCAACACACTTCATAATCGTTGTATGCATCCAAATCCAGTTTCCCGCCTCCGCCTCGGACCAAAACGATCAAATCGGGTCGCGCCGACTCAGCTGAACGAATCGCTCCAACCAATTCTTCTGCCGCGCTCAGGCCTTGAACGCTGGATTGGTAATGCTGCAGTTCGATGCGGAAATTTTCCGGATGACCGAGGGTTTTTGTGACAAAGTCTCGAAAACCACTGGTTCCTTTTGAGCCGATTAAGGCAATCCGTTGGGGGAGTTGGCTCAATGGGACTCGGCGGTTCATTTCGAGCGCACCAGCCTCTTTTAGGCGTTGAATCGTAGCCTGCTTGCGCCGCTCCAGCTCGCCGAGCATGAATTGCAGTTCAATTTTTTCGATGTGCAAAGCGATGCCGTACACCTCATGAAATTCAATGCGCGCAGAAAACACCACTTCCGAACCCGGCTGCAGAATTTGATGCGCCTCTTTTCCCAATTCCTCCAAGATGCGTTGACCTGAACTTGCCCAAATGATGCCGCGCATTTTGGCGTTTTGGCGGCCTTCACTTTCTTCCACCAGGTCCACATAAACCGTTCGCTGCCCCAATTTTCCATTGATCTGCACGATCTCCGCACGGACGAGCCAAAGCTTATTGGCGGTGGCGCGCTCAAGAGCCAACCGGATGGACCGCGTGACTTGACTCAGTGAGTACACTTTTGTGGGTGGATTGGGCGGATTTGAATTCACATCAAGGATGTTCAAGTATTTGGAGGGGATAAGATACAAACAAGGCTTTGACTGTACCTTCGGGACATGATTGGAAACAACAAATGGCGGGCGATGTTGTGGCTTCCTCTTCTGTGCGTCGGTTGGTTTGAATCGGATGCGCAGTCCGCGGCGCAATGGGGCTGTGTTCCGAGTGATGTGGCCATGGGCGCATACACATTGGCCTGGAAATCAACGCTGGATTCTGCGTCCAAAAGCTCCTTGAACCTTCGAGGGTCCATGCTCATGGGAGATGTGGAGTTGCAGGCAGATGCTTTGGGTTGGCAATTCGACGAATGGGGAAACTGGGCGTCGTTTCCAGGTGTCATGACCGCTTCATGGAGCGGTTTGCGGTTGGAGGGCGCTTATCGGCAGCAACATACCCCCGAACACAACGGTCCCAAAGGCATATTTACAGGTGCTTATTTCGGCATCAGTCGTTCAGCAGTGACGGTTCAGGAAACGGCAGGGGCTGCGCCTGAAGATGAGGTTTTCGGCGTGTTTGGTTTGGACGTGGTTTCGCATGAGGTGGTCGTAATGACCGGTGCATTGGGATTGGAATTGGGGTGGGCTCCATCAAATCCCACAGGCGGATGGTCGTGGGAGTGTTTTGTCGCCCCTGTTTTCACCGGGGTCATCCGAAATTATGATGCCGATTTGACAAAGTGGGAACGGGAGGATGCGTTGGATCAAGCCATGGTCAACCGATTGCAAGCCGCCTACCAGACTCCTTGGTCGATGCGGCCATTGTACTTGCTGAATGTTGGACCTTGGTTGCGTGCCGGCTTAGTTATCTACAGAATTCCGAAACTGAAAAACATCAATTGAGCCATGAATTTTAAGCGCATTTTAGTTGCAGTCATCGCCCTATCCATTGCCTTTGGACTTTATCAGTATTTCCGACCGGCTGAGAATCGGTTGGATGCGGAAGCCACCGCGTCAGTCGAGGCTGCCGTCCTGTACGAAGTCATTTCCGGCGAAGATGACGCGGCAAAATCGGATTTTTTTGATCGCATCATTGCCATCACCGGAATCGTTTCATCTCGAGATGGGAACACCCTTATCCTCCAACCGGGCGTGGCATGTCGACTCGAAGTGGCGCCTACGACCGATTTGGCGATTGGAACCCCGGTAACGGTCAAAGGTCGGGTGATCGGATACGATGATATGTTCATGGAGGTGCAGGTGGATTTTGCCATGATCGACTCCGGTATTTAAGCCCGCAAGAAGAGGTACGAAAATCCCAACAAGAAGAGAAGCCCAAACCCCGCAAGTGCGTGCAGCCAAAATCGAGGCCGAGCTGCTTGAGGGAACTCCCGGCGACTGACCAGGTACCAGTTGGCTCCGGCTACCAGGGGAGCGACCAAAAAGCTCAATGTGGTCGCTACATCCACAAGCGTCCGAATGTCTTGAGGGAAGGCGAGGATCAATACCAACGCGCCTACCGAAACCATCAACAATGTTCGCTGTTCTCTCAGCTGGATTGTGCTCCCTTCACGGGGCGAAGCGCCTTGAAAAAGGGTCGCATAGGAACGGGCGAGCGCTCGTGAATAGCCATCCAAACAAGCAATGCAGGTGCCGAGCATCGCGGAAAACGCCGCTGCCGCAATGATCCACCAACTCCAACCTCCGATAACCTCCGTGTACATATTGACGACGCCCGAAGCGAAGGCGGCTGTGCCATCGGGCAACTCGGTACCACGGGTGTACAGCAACAAAGCGCCCAATGCGAGAAACATCAAGGCCAATACCGCAGAAAGCAAGTAACCCGTATTGAATTCGCGCAAGGTGGATCTCAAGGGTGGATGAAAGCCCGTTTGTTTGATGCGTTCCAGGGTCCAAATGCTGTTCCACGTGCTGAGGTCCACAGCTGTAGGCATCCAGCCCATTAAGGCAATGATAAAGGCCAATCCGGCGCCTTCCCAAGGGTTGAATTCAAGCGGTGCAGATGGAACGGAAGAGAAGGGGACTTGATTCCATGCCAGAACGAAAGCCCCTAAAGTGCTCAGCAGCAGGACGGCCGCGATGGCTTTGATGACGGAGTCGAGTGCTTTGTATTGGCCCCAAGTAAGGATTCCCGCAGAAATGGCAAAAACAAAGACCGCTGTGGCGGGTGTTGCATTGAACTCAAAACGTGCCGAAAGTCCGAAAAGGTTATCCAGAAAGGCAGCCGTCACAATCCCGACAGCGCCCATGACGAAGAAGCAGGTTCCCAAGGCAATGATGAAATACCCCCAAGCGGCTGGTTTGCCAAGGGAACGGTAACCTTCAATAAGGGATTCACCTGTAGCATTCGCATAGCGACTGCCGAATTCGAAGAATGGATATTTCGCGAGGTTAGCCGCAACGACGGCCCAAATCAATCCAAAACCGGTCAACGCTCCCGCTCGGGTCGATTGCACCAAGTGGCTGACGCCAATGGCAGTGGATGCGAACAAGATGCCCGGGCCTAGAACCGCTAGCCAATTTTGTCCTGATCGCTCAGGCGTTGTTTTTGGCATCGAGGTAGCGGTAGGTTACCCACATTTTCCAACCGATCAGGGCTTGTTCCCATTTTTTCAATTGGGTCAAATCAGGTCTTCGGGAAAACCTCGGGAGCAGCCAACGATTCAGTTGACTCAACATGCTGTAGACCAAAAGTTCCATGCCTTGGCGGGTTGTGGGTGCGCCGAAGGTAAGAAAGCGCTTACTTCTTTTCGCCAACGAACCAATCTTCCTTGTATCGGAAAAGGACGTTGAAGGTGGTGAGCGAACCGTAAATCTTGGTGATGTATTGCTGTAAATCAATTTTATCGGCGTCGCTCAACTTCTCGTTGGCGTTGATTTTCGCTTCCAAAACGCGCAGTCGGTCCCGGGTCATCACGACTTTGTGGAAGAAGGTCTCGATCGGCAACTCTTTCGCCTTCAAATCGGGATCTGCGGGTTGCAAAGAGAGGGTTCCCCCGTCCCAGCGATCTCCCATTTCAACAGCCTCGACACGATCCTCACCCCGCAAACGATCGGTGAAATCGTCCAATACCGTTTCCATCGCCGTCATGATGTCACTGACATCGGGTTGAGACGCATCGGTGGCGGCTTCGATTACGTCAAATTCTTTGTAGGTTTTTGAAATGGATTTTTCACCCAATTCCCGAAAGTAGATGCGCCAGAAATCACCGTCGGTGCCGAAGATGACGCCTTCACCGTTTTTGGGGTGATTGATTTTTGCTCCTATGCCTAACATGCCATTTGATTTTTGGATGTTTACTGTCAAACGGAGAAAAGGTTGCACCGACTGAACGGTTTTCAATACCCCGCTGTGAGGATTTTGCGGTCGTGGTCCCTCATCATCCCGTCGATTCCTTGCAAATTGCGTTCCATGCACACGGTTCGAAAGAAATACCGTTGGGATCGAATTGCCGGCGTCGGTGGATTGGCACTGGTGGTTTCCATACTGCTTATTGCTTGGATTTCTCCTGGCGAAGAGCGTACAGATCCGGCGGAGTTAACCCATCCAGGTCAATCCGAGGAACGCGTGCACTCGCCCGCTGAGCCTGACCCCGTAACGCATTCAGTAGCCTCTGCTCAACCCCGCACAGAGGTCGATGAAGTGACAGAGACCATTTTGCCATGTTCATGCAATAAGGGGGTCCTGAAGCTGCCGAAAAATCCTTACACGGCTCATCGCCAAGCCGCTCGTAACCTCCCGAATAGCTTTTTTGTCAAGGACAAGGCAGAATTGAATGCTGGCAAAAAGCGGGGCAATCTCGTCTCGGTAACGGATGGGCGAGGTTACCACATTGCTCCCTTGTCCCACAGTTATGCGCTATTGCTGCCTGAAGTGAAATCACTCTTGGAGGACATGGGGCATGCATTTGCAGATCAGCTGGAAGGCACACCGAGTGAAGGAAGTACGTTTCGCGTCACCAGTCTGACGCGCACGGCAAAGCAACAGGCTCGTTTGGGGCGACGCAATTACAATGCAATCGATGAGGCTTCCACCCATAGTTACGGTGCGTCATTCGATATCGCCTACACCGACCGACCCAACAATGACGCGGACTGCTCAGCACCAACACGGGCGATTCAGCACGTCCTCAGCTCATTTCAAAAGTCAGGACGCATCCTGGTGATCCCAGAAAAGAATTGCATGCACGTGACGCTTCGGCCTTGACCGGAGTCACGGGGTCACAAGTGGATGACTTCGTCGTAAGCTGCAGCTGCGGCTTCCATGACCGCTTCGCTGAGTGTCGGGTGCGGGTGAATGGTTTTGATGAGCTCATGCCCCGTCGTTTCAAGCTTACGAAGCGCAACAAGTTCAGCCACCATTTCGGTCACATTCGCGCCGATCATATGACCGCCGAGTAACTCGCCGTATTTCGCGTCGAAAACCAACTTTACGAATCCGTCCTTGTGACCCGATGCACTCGCTTTGCCCGAAGCAGAGAACGGAAACTTTCCCACCTTCACGTCGTGCCCTGCTTCTTTGGCTTGGGCTTCGGTCATGCCGACACTCGCCACCTCAGGGAAACAGTACGTGCATCCCGGAATGTTTCCATAATCGATGGGCTCAGGTGTGTGGCCAGCAATTTTTTCCACGCAGGTAATGCCTTCGGCTGAAGCAACGTGTGCCAACGCCGGCCCCGGGACGCAATCTCCGATGGCATAATATCCGGGGATGTTGGTTGCGTAATAATCGTTCACGACAATTTTACCGCCGTCGACCACGATGCCTACATCTTCCAACCCGATGTTCTCGATGTTGGCGACCACGCCGGCGGCACTCAACACCACATCGCAGGTGATGGTTTCTTCGCCTTTTTTGGTTTTCACCTTGACCACTTGCTCTTTTCCTTTTGACTCCACACCGAGCACTTCGGATGACGTCATGACGTTGATGCCGGTCTTTTTGAAGCTCTTCTCCAATTGCTTGCTGACGTCTACATCTTCCACTGGGACAATGCGGTCTTGGTACTCGATCACGGTGACTTCTGTTCCAATGGCATTGTAGAAGTATGCGAATTCAACTCCGATGGCCCCCGAACCGACCACGACGAGGCGTTTCGGTTGTTGCTCCAATGTCATAGCCTCTCGGTAGCCGATGATGTTTTTTCCATCTTGAGGAATGGAAGGCAACTGGCGACTGCGCGCACCTGTAGCAATGATGATGTGGTCGGCACTCAAGACTTGCTTTTTGCCGGATTCATCCGTGACTTCCAGTTGTTTTCCCGCCATGAGCTTACCGTTGCCCATGATCACGTCAATCTTATTTTTCTTCATCAAGAACTGTACACCTTTGGACATGCCATCGGCAACGCCCCGACTCCGACTGACCATGCCGCCGAAATCTGCTTTCGGAGCCGCCACAGAGATGCCATAATCTTCCGCGTGCTCGATGTACTCGAATACAATCGCGCTCTTGAGCAAAGCTTTGGTCGGGATGCATCCCCAGTTCAAGCAAATGCCTCCGAGCGCTTCCCGCTCCACTACGGCAGTTTTCAATCCCAATTGGCTTGCTCGGATGGCGGTTACGTATCCACCGGGGCCGCTGCCCAGAACAATGACGTCGTACTTCATGGTCTAATTTCGATGAGAATCTGAATGAGTCCGCGAAGTTAACGCATCATTCCGAGTCTCGTGCCTTTGGATGCGCTACCTTTGAGGTTTCATTTTTCGATAACCAGAAAAGCAAATGAACATGCTGAATATCATCCTTTTTGGACCTCCCGGCGCGGGAAAGGGAACGCAGAGTGCCTTTTTGGTTAAGCACTACGGACTGGTTCACTTGAGTACAGGAGATATTTTTCGCGCCAACATCAAGGGTGAAACGGAACTGGGGAAATTGGCCCAATCCTTCATGAACCAAGGACAACTGGTGCCAGATGACGTGACCATCAGCATGTTGGAGTCGGAAGTTGACAAGCATCCCGAAGCAAAAGGGTTCATTTTCGATGGCTTCCCACGAACCACTGCTCAGGCGGGTGCATTAGATGCTTTTTTGGATGGTAGAGGAACGCCGGTATCCTGCATGTTGGCGTTGGATGTTGAGGAGGAGGAATTGAAAAAGCGATTGCTTGCTCGAGCCGAAACGAGTGGTCGCCCGGATGATGCCGATCCTGCGGTTATTCAGAAGCGAATCGATGTATACAACGCAGAGACTGCTCCTGTGGCCGGTCATTACGCGGCTCAAGGGAAATACACCGGTATCGACGGCATTGGCTCCATTGAAGAAATCACCGAGCGGTTGCGCGCTGCCATTCCAGCGGTTTAAACCGATTTGCCATGTCAGGCGAGAACTTCGTTGATTACGTCAAAATATGTTGCCGTTCTGGAAAGGGGGGCGCGGGCTCTTCGCATTTCATGCGGAACCGCACTACGGCAAAAGGCGGTCCGGACGGAGGAGATGGTGGGCGTGGGGGACACGTGATTGTCCGCGGGAATTCGCAGTTTTGGACGCTGCTCCACTTGAAATACGCACGCCACGTCATTGCGGAGCATGGGGAGCCGGGGCGAGGTCAGCACAAGCATGGTGCGGACGGCAAAGACCAATACATCGACGTGCCCTTGGGCACGGTTATTAAGGATGCCGAAACCGGTGATGTCATCATCGAAATATTGGAAGATGGGGAAGAGATCATCATCACCCCGGGTGGAAGAGGCGGCCTCGGAAACGATCATTTCAAATCGTCCGTGCGGCAATCTCCGACCTATTCCCAGCCGGGAGAGGATGGGTTGGAAGAATGGAAAATTCTCGAGTTAAAACTGCTTGCGGATGTGGGTCTTGTTGGTTTTCCCAACGCCGGAAAATCCACGTTGTTGTCCGTTGTGAGCGCAGCAAAACCGGAAATTGCCAATTACCCGTTCACCACTTTGAAACCGAATTTGGGTATAGTCGCTTACCGCGATGACCGTTCGTTCGTGATGGCAGATATTCCGGGCATCATCGAAGGCGCCGCGGAGGGTAAGGGTCTGGGGCTGCGGTTTTTGCGGCACATTGAGCGAAACCCGGTTTTGCTCTTCCTCGTGCCTGCGGATGCGGATGACATTCGGCAGGAATATGAGACCTTGCTGGGCGAATTGGAAAAGTACAATCCTGACCTGCTCAAGAAGAATCGATTGCTGGCCATTTCAAAGAGTGACATGTTGGATGATGAATTGGAAGAAGCCTTGCGAGCCGAAATCGAAGACCTCAATCCCATCTTCTTTTCCAGCGTTGCCCAAAAAGGGTTGCAGACTTTGAAAGACAAAATTTGGCAGGCGATGGAAAGCGCCACGGTTTGGTAACGCATCAGAAGCAATGAACCCGAGGCTGCACATTCACCCCGAAGTCCGATTAGCGCTGAAAAACGGCGTGCCTGTGGTGGCTTTAGAAAGCACCATCGTCGCGCACGGCATGCCCTACCCGGAAAATCTCGAAACGGCTCAGCGGTTGGAATCCATTGTGCGGAATGGCGGTGGAATTCCGGCGACGGTGGCCGTTGCCTCAGGCCAACTTCATGTGGGTTGTGACGAAAATGTGTTGTATGATTTGGCCCAAAAGGAGGGGGTTTGGAAGGTGTCACGGCGAGATCTGCCGATGGCATTGGCGCAGGGCGTGATCGGTGCGACGACTGTCAGCGGTACGCTCATCGGAGCGAATTTGGCGGGAATCTCGGTTTTTGCGACGGGCGGGATTGGAGGTGTGCATCGTGGGGTTGCAGAAACATGGGACGTATCTGCGGACATTCCGGAATTGGCGTGCTCGAACGTTGCTGTGGTCAGTGCCGGTGCGAAGTCCATTTTGGATTTGGCAAAAACCCTGGAAGCCATGGAGACGGCAGGTATTTCGGTCATCGGTTATGGCACCGATCAATTTCCAGCGTTTTTTGTGCGGGAAAGCGGGCTAAAACTCCACCATCGGTGCGACACGCCTCAGGCCGTCGCGTCCGCCATGGCGGCCAAATGGGAGCTCGGTCTCGGCGGTGGTTTCCTCATCGCCAACCCGATTCCACACGAGCATGCAGCAGATTCCGGTGCTATCGATGCTGCAATTGAGAGCGGATTGGACGCCGCAAAAAAAGCCGGTGTGGAGGGAAAGGCCCTGACGCCGTTTCTGTTGAAATTCATCAACGAAAGCACCGGGGGGCAGAGTTTGGCCGCGAACCGTGAACTCGTTGAGCACAACGTTCGCGTAGGAACCGGCATTGCCGCAGCCCACGCCGCGTTGATGGCGCAGAACTAAGTTCTGGAACGACCTTGGTCGGAACCTGCGTAAATTCGCGCCATGAAGCAATCGGACTCCATGACCACACGTAGCGCAACAACCACAACCCACGATGAATTTCGGGCGATTTTGCTCGAAGACTATCGGGTGGCGTGTGTGAGCCGTGAGGCTTCGCTTCTGGGGCGGAAGGAGGTGCTCGGGGGTAAAGCCAAATTTGGCATTTTCGGAGATGGAAAGGAACTGGCGCAAATTGCTTTGGCCAAAGTGGTGCGCAACGGCGATTGGCGCTCGGGATATTACCGCGACCAAACGCTGATGATGGCCAAGGGATTGTTGGATGTGAAGCAATATTTCGCCGCTTTGTACGCGGATACGGATGTGGAGCACGAGCCGACTTCGGCGGGACGGCAGATGGGAGGACACTTTGCTACACGTTTTTTGGACGAAAACGGCGGCTGGATGGATCACATGGCGCAGT
>JBMSHA010000056.1:0-9521 GCA_049416245.1 Flavobacteriales bacterium
GCAACGCTTGCACCAATCACAATCAACAAAAATGCGATTTCCACCAAAAAGAAGAATACTGAAGTATCCGGGTGGATGAATTCTTGGATGATGGCTTGCGGGAAGGTTGCGATAATCCCGATCATGATGAGCAATGAGATTCCGTTGCCCACACCCTTATCGGTAATACGCTCACCGAGCCACATGATGACCAATGTTGAACAAACTAAAATCAACACTGCGCTGAACCACCAGAACGTCGATGGGTTGCTCACCGCACCGGGCACCCCGACTACGGACGTTGCCAAGTAACCTGGCGCCTGGACCAACGTAATCGCGATGGTCAGGAATCGAGTGTACTGATTGATTTTCTTTCGACCGCTCTCTCCATCCGCTTGCATCTTTTGCACTGCAGGCACCGCAATGCCCAACAATTGAATGATGATGGATGCCGAGATGTAAGGCATGATTCCCAATGCGAAAATCGAAGCACGCGTGAAGGCACCGCCGGTAAACAGCGACAACAGATCACCCAATCCACCGCTTCCTGACTGAGCCATTTGCTCCGCCAAAACGTCACTATTGACGCCTGGAATCACAATGAACGAACCAATGCGGTAAACCAAAATCAGCCCCAAGGTGATGCCCAACTTTTGGCGCAACTCCTCGTGCTTCCAGATGTTTCCAATTTGAGTAAAGAAATTCTTCATCTGTTTGGACTTTAGGCTTCCGTAGCTTCACCTCCGGCTGCCTCGATGGCTGCCTTCGCAGTAGCTGAAAACTTGTGCGCTTGAACGGAAACGCCTGACTTCAATTCCCCACGTCCCAAGATTTTTACCAAATCGCGCTTTCCTGCCAAACCATTGTCCATTAAGTCGGCCAAGGTTACGGATTTCAGCTTCTTGCGATCGATCAATTCTTGAAGGGTATCCAAGTTGATTCCTTTGTACTCTACACGGTTCGGGTTTGTAAATCCGAACTTGGGTACGCGACGCTGCAACGGTTGCTGGCCGCCTTCAAATCCAATTTTGCTCTTGTAGCCGGAACGCGATTTCGCGCCTTTGTGACCACGTGTAGAAGTGCCTCCGTGACCGGAACCCTCTCCGCGACCAACTCGCTTTCGCTGTTTCCGAGAACCGTCTGCTGGCTTTAAATTGCTGAGATTCATGGCTTATGCTGGTTAATTTAAATTTCTTCGACCTTCACGAGGTGACTCACGGCTCGGACCATGCCCAAGATCTGCGGAGTCGCATCGTGTTCGACCGGATTGTGTAATTTCTTAATTCCGAGAGCTACGATGGTAGCCTTCTGACGCTTTGGGCGGTTGATCGCACTGCGCACTTGGGTGATTTTGATTTTTCCCATAATGACTGCTATTAACCGTTAAATACTTTTTGAACGGAGATGCCACGAAGGTGCGCCACATCCTTCGCACTGCGCAATTCCTGCAATGCATTGAATGTTGCCTTGACCACGTTGTGCGGATTGCTCGAGCCCAATGACTTGGCCAAGACATCTTTAATTCCCGCACTCTCCAGAACTGCACGCATCGCACCACCAGCAATTACACCCGTACCAGGAGAAGCAGGGCGAATCATGACGTGTGCTCCTGCAAACTTCATTTCCTGAGCATGTGGAATGGTTCCGTTTACCAACGGCACTTCAATCATGTTCTTCTTCGCGTCTTCGATACCCTTTTGGATTGCCGTAGCAACCTCGCGGCTCTTGCCCAAACCGTGCCCGACGCGTCCTTTTTCATCGCCCACCACCATGATGGAGCTGAAGCTGAACGTACGACCACCTTTTGTGGTTTTGGCAACACGGTTGATGCCCACCAAGCGCTCCTTCAAATCCGGATCACCCGTGCGCGATTGCTGCTGCTGATCGCGTCCTTTTCGTTGTTGACGTTGTTCCATCTTTCCTTAGAATTTGAGCCCACCTTCGCGAGCAGCTTCTGCCAAAGTTTTCACTCGGCCGTGATACAAGTAGCCGTTTCGATCGAATACGACTGTTTCAATTCCAGCAGCTTTCGCCTTTTCAGCGATCATCTTACCCACTGCAGCGGCTTGGTCCAGCTTTGCACCTTTCGCCTCGTCAGCACCCAATGAACCTGCTGCAGCCAAAGTGCGTCCTGCGCGGTCATCAATGATCTGCGCATAAATCTGCTTGTTGCTGCGGAATACAGACAACCGAGGACATTCCGCCGTGCCCTGGATTTTACCCCGTACACGTCGCTTAATTCGGTTGCGAGCGAATGTTTTTGTCGTTCCCATGAGTGTCGATTATTTAGAAGCTGTCTTACCTGCCTTGCGACGGATTTGCTCACCAGCGTAACGTACACCTTTGCCTTTGTATGGCTCTGGCTTGCGCAAAGAGCGAATCTTCGCAGCGACAGAACCAATGAGTTGCTTGTCGTGTGACGTCAATTTGACGTAAGGGTTTTCCCCCTTCTTCGTATCCGCCTCCAACTGAATTTCTTTTGGCATGCGCATGACGATTTGATGGCTAAATCCCAGCGAAAGCGTCAAATCTTGACCTGCTGAAGATGCTCGGTAACCAACGCCTACGAGTTCCAGTTTGATGCTGTACCCGTTCGAAACACCTTCAATCATATTGTTCACCAGAGACCGGTACAAACCGTGCTTCGCTCTGTGGTCTTTGTGATCCGATGGACGCGCAAACGTCAGAACATTGTCCTGCAACTCCATCGTGATCTCGGGATCGATGGTTTGCTCCAATTCCCCTTTGGGGCCTTTTACCTTTACTGTAGTTCCTTCCAACGTCAATGCGACGCCGTCGGGTACTACAATGGGTGCTTTTCCTATCCGTGACATGGTAATGTTCTTTCTATATCAGTAAACCGTGCAAATGACTTCCCCACCGATGTTCATCTTGCGCGCTTCCTTGTCTGTCATCAGACCCTTAGAAGTCGACACGATGCACACGCCCAAGCCGTTCAATACGCGGGGCAAATCGCCAGAGCTCGCATATTGTCGCAATCCAGGGGTTGAAACACGTTGCAATTGAGTGATTGCTGGACGCTTCGTCTTGCTGTCGTAGCGCAATGCAATCTTGATGGTGCCTTGGTATCCGGCATCGTCAAACTTGAAGTTGAGGATGTACCCTTTGTCAAACAAAATTCGGGTCATCTCCTTCTTCATATTCGAAGCGGGAATCTCCACGACTTTATGACCGGCCATCTGCGCGTTGCGGATGCGAGTCAAGTAATCTGCTATCGGATCAGTATTCATAATCTTCAGTCTAATCGTGGGTTACCAACTTGCTTTCTTAACTCCTGGGATTTTCCCCGCCAATGCCATCTTACGGAACAATACACGTGAGATACCGAATTGACGCATGTAACCACGAGGACGTCCTGTGATCTGGCATCGGTTGTGCATGCGCACGGCTGCACTGTTTGGTGGCAGTTTTTGCAAACCTTCCCAATCCCCAGCTTCCTTAAGTGCAGCACGCTTCGCTGCATACTTGGCTACCATTCGAGCCCGCTTGCGCTCACGCGCTTTCATTGATTCCTTCGCCATCTTAGTTCTTTTTGAAGGGGAAACCGAATCCTTCGAGCAACGCTTGCGCTTCCTCGTCGGTGTTCGCCGTGGTTACAATCGTGATGTCCATTCCGTTGAAAAATTTCACCTCGTCGAGGCTAATTTCCGGGAAAATGACCTGCTCCTTCACTCCAAAAGTGAAGTTGCCTCGGCCGTCGAATCCCTTGGCCTTCACCCCCTGAAAATCACGGGTACGAGGCAATGAGATGGCGATCAAACGATCCAAAAATTCGTACATCTTTTCGCGGCGCAAAGTGACGCGCGCTCCAATGGGCATGCCCTTACGCAACTTAAAGTTAGACACGTCTTTGGTAGAAAGCGTTTGTACCGCCTTTTGACCCGCTACTCGCGTCATTTCGTCCGTTGCGTGTTCAACGATTTTCTTGTCTGCAATGGCTTTACCCAAACCTTGGTTCAGGCAAATCTTCGTGATACGGGGTACTTGCATCACACTCTTGTACTCAAAGCGCTCTTTGAGACTTGGTACAATTTCCTCAGCGTACTGAGTCTGGAGTCGTGGAATGTAGCTCATTACTTCAGCTCCTCATTGGTTTTCTTAGAATAACGAACAAGCTTTCCATCATCTCCGCGACGACGGCCAACTCGTGTGGCATTGCCTGCAGCATCCACAACCATCACATTCGAAATGTGAATCCCTGCTTCCATGCTTTCAATTCCTCCTTGTGGATTGGCCGGGCCTGGCTTGATGTGCTTCTTGACCATGTTCACGCCCTCGATTTTCACGCGGTCGGATTTACGGTCAACAGACAAAACGGTGCCTTGCTTGCCTTTGCTTCCGCCGGAAATCACCTTTACGGTATCTCCTTTTTTGACTTTTACTCGCTTAAACATGACTTCGAATTAAAGTACCTCTGGGGCAAGTGAGACAATTTTCATAAAGTCCTTCTCACGGAGTTCACGGGCCACAGGGCCGAAAATCCGTGTCCCACGCATCTCACCGTTTGCATTCAGCAAAACGATTGCGTTATCGTCGAAGCGGATGTACGATCCATCCGGACGACGTACGGCTTTTTTCGTACGCACGACCACTCCTTTCGAGACGGCTCCTTTTTTGATGTTACCGTTTGGCGTCGCCTGTTTTACAGAGACGACAACGGTATCCCCGATGCTTGCATATCGCCGACGTGTACCACCCAACACCCGGATGCAAAGGACCTCCTTTGCTCCGCTGTTGTCAGCCACCTTCATGCGGGATTCTTGTTGTATCATCTTTTGATTTCTTTCTCTTTACTACTCCGCTGAGATTACTTAGCTCGCTCCACTACCTCAACCACACGCCAGCACTTCCGCTTGCTCAATGGTCGAGTTTCCATGATGCGAACCGTGTCGCCGATGTTGCAGGTTTCTGCTTCATCATGCGCCATGAATTTGCTCGTCTTCTTCACGAACTTCCCGTACTTCGCGTGCTTCTCCTTGCGCTCAACGGTAACCGTGATGCTCTTGGTCATGGCGTTTGACGTCACAACGCCAATTCGCTCCTTGCGCAGGTTGCGCTCGTTTGATGTGATTTCAGTGCTCATGAGTTCGCGTTGTTTCGTGCGTTCAATTCTGTCAAAAGGCGAGCGACGTCGCGCTTTTTGTTCTTCAAAGCCGTAGTCGACTCCAACCCCGCTACCGTGTGGTTGAATCGCAACTTGGCGAGCGCTTCGCGCTCCACGTCAATCCGCTCTTGCAAATCAGAGTCAGAGAGCTGACGGATTTCTGTCATTTCAATCATCACTTAGCGTAATCTGGGCGTACGACAAACTTGCACTTCACTGGAAGCTTTTGAGCTCCGAGACGCAAGGCTTCTTGAGCGGTATCCATCGGGACACCGTCCACTTCAAACATCAAACGGCCTGGACGCACGGGAGCGACCCAGTGGCTTGGCGCACCTTTACCCTTACCCATACGTACCTCTGCAGGCTTCGATGTGATGGGCTTATCTGGGAAGATGCGGATCCACACTTGACCTTCACGCTTCATGTAGCGGTTGATGGCAATACGTGCGGCTTCAATCTGACGAGAAGTGATGAAACCCACCTCCAACGTCTTGATTCCGAATGATCCATATGCAAGGGTGCTTCCGCGATACGCCAATCCGCGTACCCGGCCCTTCTGCATTTTTCTGAATTTCGTTCTTTTCGGCTGTAGCATAACCTAACTCTTCTATCAATTGCGCGTACGACGACGACCTCCGCCGGCTGGGCGGTTACCGCTTGGACGGCGATCGTTCGACTGCTTTTGTGGAGGAATGGGCGACAAGTCCTTCTTGCCGTAAATCTCACCTCGGCAAATCCAGCACTTGATGCCGATTCGACCGTAGGTGGTGTGTGCTTCCATCAATGCGTAATCGATGTCAGCACGGAAAGTGTGCAATGGAATTCGACCTTCTTTGTAAGACTCAGAACGCGCAATTTCCGCGCCGTTCACACGACCTGCAATGTTGATCTTGATGCCCTCTGCACCCAAACGCATGGTTCCCGCAATGGCCATTTTGATCGCCCGGCGGTGTGAAATACGTGCTTCGATTTGACGCGCAACACTCTCCGCAACCAATTTCGCATCCAACTCGGGACGCTTGATTTCGAAGATGTTGATCTGCACTTCTTTTCCAGTCAATTTCTTCAACTCTTCACGAAGCTTGTCGACCTCTTGTCCGCCCTTACCGATGATCACACCGGGACGAGCTGACTTCACCGTTACCGTCACCAACTTCAAGGTGCGTTCAATGATGATATTCGAGACGCTTGCCTTACGCAAACGCGCCATCAAGTATTCGCGGATTTTTTCGTCTTCTACAAGCTTATCCTTGTAGTCGTTACCACCATACCAGTTTGAGTCCCATCCACGGATGAAACCAAGGCGATTTCCAATCGGATTTGTTTTCTGTCCCATGAATTAGTTCTTAACGGAGTCTACAATGATGGTTACGTGGTTGCTGCGCTTGCGAATGCGGTGTGCACGGCCTTGTGGGGCTGTTTGCAGACGCTTCAACATGCGCGCGCTGTCCACTTTCACTTCACGGACAATCAAGTCCGATTCCTCTGGACGCGCACCTGCGTTTTTCGATTCCCAGTTTGCAATGGCCGAGCGAAGCAATTTCTCCAAACGGTTGCTTGCATCCTGAGGGCTGAACTTCAAAATGTTCAGCGCCTGGAAAACATCCTTCCCACGAACCGTATCGGCGACCAATCGCATCTTACGTGGTGACGTAGGGCAGTTGTTGAGCTTCGCAATGGCGATGCTCTTCATATCTTCCTTTCGCGCTTCTGCAGCGAGTCGTTTACGTTTTCCCATGACGATTATCGCTTCTTGTCCTTTTTGTCCGCGTGACCACGGAACGTACGGGTTGGTGAAAATTCTCCAAGCTTGTGACCCACCATGTTCTCAGTAACGAAAACAGGGATGAATTGGCGGCCGTTGTGCACTGCGATGGTCAACCCAACAAAATCTGGGGTGATGGTGCTTGAACGAGACCACGTCTTGATCACGGACTTTTTGCCCGATGCTTGAACAGCTTCAACACGTTGGTTGAGCTTGTAGTGTATAAATGGGGGTTTCTTGAGTGAACGTGACATGGCTATTACTTCTTGCGGCGTTCAATGATGTACTTCGAGCTATTCTTGCGTGGGTTGCGCGTCTTGTAACCCTTCGCAGGCAATCCTTTACGTGAACGTGGGTGTCCACCTGAGGATCGGCCCTCACCACCGCCCATGGGGTGGTCAACCGGGTTCATTACAACACCACGAACGCGTGGGCGACGGCCCAACCAGCGTGAGCGACCGGCCTTACCGGAAACCTGCAAGTTGTGCTCTGAATTACTAACTGAACCGATGACAGCCATGCATGTCACTAAGATCATGCGAGTCTCACCGCTAGGCAGCTTGATGATAGAGTACTTGCCATCACGTTCATTCAATTGAGCAGATGATCCAGCGCTTCGAGCCAAAGCAGCTCCTTGGCCTGGATACAACTCAATGTTGTGAATCGTTGTACCCAATGGAATGTCTGACAAGTACATGGCGTGCCCTACGTTTGGCGCAGCATCCTTTCCACTGTGGATTGTCATCCCGGGCTTCAAGCCCTGAGGTGCCACGATGTAACGCTTCTCGCCATCTGTGTATTCCACGAGGCAAATACGCGCTGAGCGGTTTGGATCGTATTCTACAGTCAAAACTGTAGCTTCCATGTGCTTGTTGCGTTTGAAATCAATCAAGCGGTAACGACGCTTGTGACCACCTCCACGGTAGCGCATGGTCATTTTACCATCTCCGTTACGACCACCTGATTTCTTCAGAGATCGCAGCAAAGGCTTGTGCGGCTTGTCCGTTGTGATGTCGTCGAATTTCGACAATACCTTGTGACGGGTGCCGGGAGTAATGGGGTTGAATTTACGGAGTGCCATTTGCTTAGATGTTCTCGTAGAAGTCAATCATTTCACCTTCGGCCAAACTCACGATGGCCTTCTTGTATCCAACTGTGCGTCCTTTGATGATGCCAGTCTTCGTGTAGCGTTGACGGCGCTTGCCATCTACGCGAAGGGTGCGGACAGAAGTCACGGTCACTCCGTACTCCTTTTCAACCGCTTTTTTAATCTCCACCTTATTCGCACCGTCGGAAACGACAAAGCCGTAGCTGTTGTTCTTTTCCGTATCGGCGGTCATCTTCTCGGTAATGAGGGGCTTTACTAAAATCTGTTGCATGACCAATCTTATTTGAGCATTCCCTCGATCACCTTGTGAGCGTCGTCCACCAAGATGAGGGTGTTACAATTCATGATATCGTACGTGCTCAAGTCTGTCGCCAACATCACCCGATGCTTCGGGAGGTTGCGGCTGCTCATGTACACGTTTTCATTCGCTGCCGGCAAAACCATCAAAGTTTTGTTGTTTGAGAGGTCTAACCCTTTCATCAAGCCAGCGAAATCTTTTGTCTTCGGAGCGTCCATTTTGAGGCCTTCAACCACTAAGATGGCTTTCTCTTGCGCCTTATAGCTCAACGCACTGCGACGTGCCAACTGCTTCACTTTGTGGTTCAGCTTCTGAGTGTAGTCGCGTGGTTCAGG
This sequence comes from Flavobacteriales bacterium, assembly GCA_049416245.1. Taxonomy (GTDB): domain Bacteria; phylum Bacteroidota; class Bacteroidia; order Flavobacteriales_D; family Sanyastnellaceae; genus UA16. The sequence continues at coordinate 8,611 of JBMSHA010000056.1, forward strand.
ACCAAACACCGTTCCACCACCGCGGAACAATGGGTTTTTGATAGAGCCTGCACGTGCCGTACCGGTACCTTTCTGCTTCTTCAGCTTACGTGTCGAACCAGAGACCACACCGCGGTGGAGGGTATCGTGGGTTCCTTGACGCTGAGCAGCTTGGAAACGCTTGACATCCAAGTAAATCGCGTGATCGTTCGGTTCGATACCGAAGACGTCTTTGTTCAGCGTAACCGATTTGTCGGTTTTTGAACCGCTTGCATTGTAAACATCAACTTTCATCACGCTTCGGGTTTACGGATTACAACTGTTGAACCTTTATGACCTGGCACCGCTCCTTTTACGACCATTACACCTTCTTCCGGCATGATCTTCACGATTTCCAAGTTTTCGATGGTCACACGCGCATTACCCATTTGACCCGCCATGCGCATGCCCTTGAAGACACGAGCTGGAGTCGACGCAGCACCAATTGAACCCGGTGCACGCAAACGGTTGTGCTGACCGTGGGTAGACTGACCTACACCACCGAATCCGTGGCGCTTTACAACGCCCTGGAAGCCTTTACCTTTTGATTTTCCGATTACGGAGACGTATTCGCCTTCGTTGAAGATGTCCTCCACCTTCAGTTGATCACCCTCTTTGTGATCGTCGGAGAATCCTTTGAATTCCACCAATTTCCGCATGAGGCCAACGCCAGCGCGCTTGAAATGACCTTGCATTGCTTTGGATGTGCGCTTTTCAGAGCGCTCACCGAAGCCGAGCTGGATGGCTTCATAGCCATCCTTCTCCAGGGTACGAACTTGCGTTACCACGCAAGGACCAACTTCTAAAACGGTGCATGGGATATTCTTCCCAGAGGCATTGTAGACGCTGGTCATACCTAACTTCTTCCCTATGAGTCCGGGCATGATTTCGGT
>JBMSHA010000057.1:0-9499 GCA_049416245.1 Flavobacteriales bacterium
GATTAGACTCTTCTCAGGAAGTCTTGCCCCGGCGATGATGTCTTTTCGGCCTAATCCATTTTTACACCGCCGCTATTCAATCGGTATTTAATCATCCAGCAACTAACTGCGCCCAACGGACTCCTGCTGAAACGGCTCTGCTCAACACTCCTCCCCAAACGCGGCAAGCAACGCCAATACGTCCGAAACGCTCACCGCGCCATCACCGTCGATATCGGCGGGCCCACACCCTGTGGTGCACCCAAACTCGGAAAGCAACAACAACACATCCGAGACTTCGACTGTGCCATTGCCGTTGATGTCTTCGGGGCAACCGCCAGTAGGGTTTCCGTCGCAATCGAACCCATCGGCCGCATACTCGCACGTGCCAGGATCGGTGGCATCCGCGTTGTAATTGCACGCTTCCGGATCGCTGCAACCCGCGACCTCGTCGACGTCACAAACCCCGTCGTCATCGCCGTCGCCATCAACGACCACGCCGGTGCCGTCCTCAGCCCCGCTGCAGGAATCACAGCCGGAAGCGTACACGCATGTGCCGTCATCTAGAGTCGCTGCGGCGTCAAAGTTGCATGCTTCGGAATCCGTGCAGCCTTCGACATCCTCACCCGCCAGACCGGCGCACAAGCCTTCCACTGTAATGGTGCCCGCCCAAGAGGCGGACGCCGTCGTACTGCTCCAGCCGTTCACGAATTCAAACGTCCAGTCGCCGGAACCGGTCAAGCCGTAACCGGTCAAATCGATCGACGCGGAATAGGCCCCAGCAGCTCCGGAATCCCAACCCGAACCCCACCCCCCAGCATCGGTGTATCCATACGTCATGTTGTAGCCACCGATTTCGATGCACGAACCGGACGGATCGCAAATTCCCAGCAGCAGATCGCCTGCCCAACTCCCTCCCACAACGTCAGAGTAATCGAGAACCATCGACAATACACCAATCGCACCACTGGCGGTCGCGGCGATTGTCGCGGCGTCCCCTTGACCTGTGCCGGCATTGACCAGGGCGAACGCCACTTCGAGTTCGCAGTCACAGGGGAATCCAGGTTCCGGGAATGCGCAGGAGCCATCATCGACCGACGCATCCGGATCGAAATTGCATGCAGTTTCGTCGGTACAACCTTGGCACGAATAGTCGCAAGAACCGTCGTCATTGGCGGCCGAAGCGTCGAAATTGCATGCGTCCGGGTCGGTGCAGCCGCAAGCGGTTTCGCAGGGATCTTGGCACGCCGTGACCGAGTTGTTCAGCAGGTTTTGCAGTGAAGATGTCACGTAGTTTTCCATGCGCGTGACCTGGCCCGCGGAGAACATGAAGAGGCAAGCATCATCGCAATAGTCCATGTAGGAGGGCCACAAAACCGGTTCGGTGCAGTTGACAATGCTTTGGCCTGAAGGGCAACCAAAAACGGGTGCATCGGTCACCGGCGTGTCGGCGACGTTGTCGGAAGACGAGCAACCGCCACCTCCCCACGGGTGATTCAACAGCAGGTAGTGCCCGACTTCGTGGGTGATGGTTCGGCCGAGGTTATACGCACCGTACAGCGAATTGCCGCCGCAGGAAATACTCGAAAACGCCGAAGGATGGCACGTCACCCCATCCCCGTTGCCGTTTCCGCCGAGGGGCGAGTAGCCCAGTGGCCCAATATCCCGCACCCAAATATTTAAATAGCCGCTCCATGCCGAATTGAAATCGCCGGTGGTGGCGTCGATGGTGACCGCGTAATCGCCTTCGGCCAACCCAAACCCGGATGGGTGGTCCGAAGTCGCGAGGCAAAATTGAATGCACGATTCTGCATTGTTGATGTTCGGCCAGATGGTGGGCTGCTGCGTATACCATTCGTCGATGTCGGCGTTGATGGCCGCAAAATCTTCGTTCAAAATTTCGATCTGATCGAGCGCCATGTCAATGGCGCAGGCCTCTGGAATCCCCGTGTTCTGGAAATGCACAGCCACCGGAATGATGAGGGGGGTTGCGCAATCCATCGCATTGTTTTCCGCGGCTTGATTGACTAGGTTGACCTTATTCTGAAAAATATCTGCGTATCCTGCGAGGCCCATCATTTGGGTATGGATGGAATCTGTAGCACAGGAACGTTGAGCCATGGTCAATGAAGGCATGGCGCACAAAGTCAACAAAAGAAGAAAGACAGAAGGTAGGTGGCCGCGACACATTGGCTCAAGGATTTGATAACCAATATATTGAATTGAGGCCTGATTTCCTAACAAGCCAAACTCTAGATGACCGAACCCTTTTCCTTTACGCCCACTGTTCTTGGCGACCGAGGCGCCACAGCATGCGGGCGTGCAGCGCCAGCGCTCCGAAGAACGTCGTTGACGCGCGGTACGGCAACCCAAATTCCTCCGCCGTGCGCTTCACGATGGGAGCGAGATCACGGAAGTGGATGTGGCAAACATTCGGAAAGAGGTGGTGCTCAATTTGGTGATTGAGTCCGCCGCACATCCAAGTGAAAATGCCGGAACCCGTGCCGAAGTTGGCCGTAGACTTGAGTTGGTGGAGGAAGTTGTCGTCCTCCATTTTGGCACCAGTTTCTGCTTGAGAAAATTGCAGATCTTCCAACACGTGCGCTGGTTGGAAAATGCTCGCGAGCAACAAGCCTGTTACACCGTGCATGACGACCCAGCCCAAAAGAATTTGCCAAAACGGCAATCCGCTGAGCAAGGCAGGCAGCAACAAAATGTAGCTGAAGTAGACGGTTTTGCTGACGATCATTTCCCAAGCGAGTTCGGGAACGGTTGCACCGGAGCCTTTGATGAGGCCTTTTTTACGGTAGCGTGCCAGCGCGAGCCAATCCTTCGCAGTCATCCAGAACAGCGTCATGATGCTGTAGAAGAACCATGCGTAAATGAATTGCAGTTTGTGGACTTTACGCAGCGGACGGTCTGGGGTGAAACGGAGGATGCCTGGCGTGTCGATGTCTTCGTCGAGGCCTTCGATGTTGGTGAAACTGTGGTGCAGGACGTTGTGTTGGATTTTCCACATGGCCGAACTGCCGCCGACCAAATCCAGCACTTTGCCGATGACTGCATTGACGCGTTTGTTGCTGCTAAACGCCCCGTGATTGGCATCGTGCATCACATTCAATCCGATGCCTGCCAATCCGAAGCCCATCAGGATTTCCGTTACCCAGAAGATCCAACCACCGCCGGTTGCCCCAAAAGTGATGAGGCCCCAAGGCACGAAAAACAGGGCGAGCATCACCGCTGTTTTGAGGTACATCCTCCAATCCCCTTGGCGGGATTTGCCGGTTTCTTTAAAGTAGGCGTCGACGCGCTCTTTCAGAGCTTTGCTAAAGTCGGAGGGGTTCCGGTTAAATCGGACGATCGGAATTTGCATGAGCAGGTATTCACGGTTGGTTTCAGGCGGGAAGATAGGGGAGAATGTTGATGTGCAGTTTTTCAAGGGCATAAACAGTCCACGAAAAGATTTTCGTATCTTCGCCGTCCTCGCAAGCGAGCGGGGTAAAAAACAAGGGCATTTAGCTCAGTTGGTTAGAGCGCTACCTTGACATGGTAGAGGTCACTGGTTCGAATCCAGTATTGCCCACTTCTTCTGAAATCCCTCATCCTTGCGGTGGGGGATTTTCATTTGAGAATGCCAAAAATGGGTTCAATCCGGTAGCCAAACGCGTAATCACCAAAAGGCAACTGGTATTCCGGCAATGGCAGTGCCCCCCAGCTGTTCACGCATCCAACGCCCGCGTGGTATCCATCGATGTGCACGAATACCTCCGGTTCGGGGTCGAGCAAGCGCACGTGGGCTTGCGTGGCGGTTTTGTCCGGGCCGGAATCTATGGCGCTCATCGGGTGATGCGAGGCGCTGAAGTGAAACGGCACGTCGCCGGTGAAACGCAATCCGGTGCCCGATGGACTTTGAAATCGCACCTCCCGCACGTCGGTACGGAGTCCGTTGGCCTGTGGCCGAGCGTATAGCGTGAACAGGTCGGTCACCGTCGAAGTGTAACGCCCCACGTGCGCCGTGGATTTTCGATCGGGTGCGGTTTCGTCGGGACCGCGGCCGTACCACGCGACGCTCTCGAGCGATGGGTGCAAGGTGAAATCATTGCCGAAGCGGTAGAAATTGGTGTGTTCATCGGCTTCCAATTCCCGCGTCCAACGATTCACCTCAGTGACCGAGGTTCCCGCCAACGCCCGGAGATCGTTGTGAACCTCGATGGTACCGTCCGAACCGATTTCAATCGTCTGGGTAAACGAAGCGTCTCCACCCAGCATGGTCCGGGTGAATTGGAGGGCCACGCGTGAAGAAGATCGCTCGAGTACCTCGAATTTCGTTTCCGCATTGGGGCCAAACGGATCCCGCCATTCGCCATAACGGACTGGCGTGCCGGCACCGTAATCGTTGTCCACCGGTGCCCGCCAGAATCCGACATCACCTCCTTCCGAAATCAGGTCTACCCCTTGTGCTCGGTACGTCAAAATACGGCCGTGTACCACGTCGATCGCCACGTCGAAGTTTTCACCACGCACGGCCCATTGCTGGCGTCCGCGCTCCACCGTCAATCCCGCATTTCCCGAGCGAATGGCCCGGGCCAGCACCTCAGGGGCTTGTTTCAAAAACTGTGCGCGCGCCACCTCGTGCGCCGCGGGCAACAAGGGTTCGGCTTCGATCAATTTCGCGGAAACGTTGAAAAACACCTCGTCGCCGCCGGTAACGCCAGGCATCTCTGGCAACGCAAACCGTTGTTCCGACTGGGCAGCCAAGCGCAGCGGTGGGAATTCGCCGCGCTTCGCCACGCCGCCATTCACCAACCAAGCCCAATCGATTCGATAATTGTCAGCATCTCGGAAGAAATGCTCGTTGCGGATGACCAGCGCGTTGCCTTCCAGCGAGAATTGCAGCGGCTGCATGACGTATTTGGCCTCCTCGAAATGCGGCTGCGGCACCCGATCGGCGCGCACGAGTCCGTTGTTCAGGAAGTTGTGATCGCTCGGCACGTCCGCCGGTCCAAAATCGCCGCCGTACGCAAAGTACTCCCGGCCGTCGCGCTCGGCGAGCAACCCCTGATCAATGAAATCCCAGATGAAGCCGCCTTGCAGTTTGTCATGCGCGCGGAACAGGTCCCAGTACTCGCGGAAGCCGCCCAAGCTGTTCCCCATCGCATGCGCATATTCGCACAAAATGAAGGGCCGCGTTTGCGTCGAGTCCAATGCGTATTGTTCGAGCGCGTCGTAATGCGCGTACATGTCGCCGATGATGTCCGTGTTCCACTCGTGCACAGCGCGCTCGTACGCCACGAATCGCGTGGAATCCTCGCCGCGCGTCCAGAGGTAGAGTTGGTAGAAATTGTAACCGTTTCCGGCTTCGTTGCCCATCGACCAAACGATGATGCTCGGGTGATTGCGGTCGCGCTCCACCATGCGCTGCATGCGGTCCATGTGGGCGTCGAGCCAATCGGGCTGGTTGCCGAGGGTGCGATCGAGTGCGTAGCCCATGCCGTGCGATTCTATGTTGGCCTCGTCGTACACGTACAGGCCGTATTCGTCGCACAAGTCATACCAATACGGATCGTTGGGATAATGTGAGGTACGGACGGCGTTGACGTTGTGGGCCTTCATGAGCCGCACATCTTCGAGCATGGCTTCGCGCGAAATGACGTGTCCGGTTTCGAGGTGGTGCTCGTGGCGGTTCACGCCTTTGATGAGCACGGGCTTCCCGTTCACGAGCAATTGTCCGCCTGCGATTTCCACGGTACGGAAGCCGATGCGTTTGCTCACCGCATCGAGCACGTCGCCCGTGCCATCGTCCAATACCAAGTCCAGTTCATACAAGTTGGGCGTTTCCGCAGACCAGAGTGCCGCGTTGCCGACCTCCGCTCGGAATCGCGAGCCACCGGGGATGGGCTCGCGCGTCCACGCGCAATCGATGTCTACGCCGTCCCTCCTCAACGCCGCTTTCACCTCCGCGCGTTTTTCCGACGAACCGTTGGTCCAGAAAACATCCACTGTCATAGCACCATCAGTGTAGTTGTTTACCGCTTCGGCGACGACATGAAAGTCTTCGATGTGGGCACGGGGTTGGGCGTAGAGGTAGACATCGCGTTCGATGCCGGAGATGCGCCAGAAGTCTTGGCATTCGAGGTAACTGCCGTCCGACCAACGGTATACTTCAAGGGCAATGGTGTTTTCGCCTCGGCGCACGGCCTCGGTGATATCAAATTCGGCGGGGAGTTTCGAACCTTGGCTGTAACCGATTTGGACGCCATTGACCCAGAGGTAAAAGGCGGATTTGACCGCGCCGAAATGTGCGATAATCCGATCGCCTTTCCAGGCATCGGGCAATTCAAATGAACGCCGATAGGAACCCACAGGATTGTCGCCTGGCGGAATGCTGGGTGGATTCGGACGTTCGTGAAAACTAAATGCGTAAGGATGATTCACATAAATCGGCGTGCCGTAGCCTTCGACTTCCCAGTTGGCCGGTACCGGGATGTCGTTCCAACCGCTGGCGTCGAAGTCTTCGCGGAAAAAGTTCGCGGGCCGCTCTTCCGGAGTGGCCGCGTAATGGAATTTCCAGGTGCCGTTGAGGCTGAGGTGCCGGGCCGAAGCCGAGCGATCCCCAGTACGTGCGCGTTCGATGGTCTCGAAGCCAAAAAAATCGGCACGGGGGTCGAGTTTGTTGCGGCTAACGACCGCAGGGTTTTCCCAATCCACCGGGGATGGGGGTTTTTGAGCAGTGAGGATGGAATGGCCGGCCAGCAGCCACAGAAAACCGAAAGCGATGATGGAACGAAATAGCGACATGTGCCCAAGGTAATTGGAAAGCGATGAAGCCGGTTTGTCAATCGTGTTTGTGGGACAATTATTTTGCACGACATGACCGCACAATTCGCCCTTACGGATTACATCATTTTTTTCGTCTACGCTGCGCTCATTCTGGGTGTTGGCCTGTGGGTTTCTCGCAGCAAGGATGGCAAAGAGAAAAGCGCCGAGGACTACTTTCTCGCCAGCAAATCCCTCCCATGGTGGGCCATCGGAGCCTCCCTCATCGCCGCCAATATCTCCGCTGAACAGTTCATTGGCATGTCGGGCTCGGGGTTCAGCCTCGGGCTGGCCATTGCCTCTTACGAATGGATGGCCGCGCTCACCCTCATCATCGTGGGCAAGTTTTTCCTGCCCATTTTCATCGAGAAGGGCTTGTACACCATACCGGAATTCGTGGAGCAACGGTTTTCGACGCAACTGAAAACCATCCTGGCCGTTTTCTGGATTGCGCTGTATGTCTTCGTGAACCTCGCTTCGGTGTTGTACTTGGGTTCGTTGGCGTTGGAGACCATCATGGGCATTCCGATGGTGTACGGGGTTGTGGGCCTTGCACTCTTTGCGGTGGCGTATTCGCTGTATGGCGGGTTGTCGGCGGTTTCGTGGACGGATGTAATCCAAGTGGTCTTCCTCATCTTCGGGGGCATGGTGACGACGTACTTGGCGCTCGACACGGTGTCCGGCGGCCAAGGCATGTGGGCAGGGTTTGAAGCGATTTACGCAGCAGCTCCGGACAAATTTGCCATGATCCTCGACAAATCCCATCCCGAATACAACAACCTCCCCGGCATCGGGGTGCTTGTCGGCGGCATGTGGGTGGCCAATATTTACTATTGGGGCTTCAACCAATACATCATCCAGCGGACGCTCGCCGCCAAATCCCTTAAAGAAGCCCAAAACGGCATCCTGTTCGCCGCCGGCCTCAAGCTCATCCTGCCGCTCATCGTCGTCATCCCAGGCATCGCGGCCTTCGTGATGATCAAAGATCCGGCCATCATGGCGGGCCTCGGAGAGGCGGGCCAACTCAACATGCCGTCCGCCAGTCAAGCGGACAAGGCGTATCCGTGGCTACTCCAATTCCTCCCAACGGGGCTCAAAGGCCTCGCTTTCGCCGCGCTGACTGCGGCCATTGTGTCCTCGCTTGCTTCCATGCTCAATTCCACGTCCACGATTTTCACCATGGACATTTACAAGCAGTACATCAACCCGGATGCGGGCGACCGCGCGACGGTGCGCACAGGCCGCATTTCGGCGGTGGTGGCTTTGGCGATTGCATGCGTGATGGCGCCGCTACTTGGAGGCATCGATCAAGCCTTCCAATTCATTCAGGAATACACGGGCGTGGTGAGCCCAGGTATTTTGGCGGTGTTCCTGCTCGGTTTGTTTTGGAAGAAGACCACCAACCGCGGGGCGATCGTGGGGGCGTTGGTGTCCATTCCGATTGCCATGTATTTCAAAGTGGCGCCGAAGGGTTGGTCGGACAGCGGACTGTTCCTCGATTTGCCCTTCCTCGATCAAATGGGTTACACCACACTGCTCACCATGGCAGTGATTGCATGGGTGAGCATGCGAGAAGGCGCAGGCCGCGATGATGCCAAAGGCATCGCCATTTCCAGCGCGACCTTCAAAACCGGCCCCATCTTCAATATCGGCGCATTTGCCGTGATGGTGGTTTTGGCGGCGCTGTACGGGATGTTTTGGAGCTGAAAATCAGCGTCGCACGGCTTGCGCCCAACGCGCACCGTCTGGCTGCTCGATCCCGATGATGGCGTGCGTTGGCAGCACCGAGTCGGAGATCCAGACGTCGGAATTCCCGTCGTAGATCCCGCTTTCAATGAGTCGCCCGGTGATGTCCCAAACGCTCCAAACGGCACCGTACCATCCCATGGTCAACTCGATGCGCACGCCGTCGAGCCCATGAATCAATTGCGGTTCGGGGGCGGCATAACAAATAACCACGGTCGGCTCGGTCACGGTGCCACGCTGGTAATGCACCGTTCCGCTGGTGCTGTGTTGCCAGGCGATGTGTAGAATCGGCTCTTCGGCATCGCCGGTGGAAAAGCCAATGGCCGGTCGCCGGTGTTGACCGGTCCAAGCGCCGGTTAGGTTTTGAGCCACATCGGTCAATTGCACCTCGGGTCCTTGGCTCAATGCCAACTGCACGTCGTAGCCGCTGGTGTTTTGTTCCCACGCCAGCGCGATCAAAGGCTCGTCGCCACCGTTCCATTGGGCGAGAACGGGCACATTTTGGGTGGCGTTTTCAAATTGATTTACGGTCGCGGCCTCGGTGAGCATCCATTCCCCTGCACCTCCATCGGCACCCAAATCAACCTGCGAAACATACACCCGGGACTGCCCGGTCGCTCCGCCCGCTGACATAAAGGCGACGAGGTAATGCGCGTTGCCGATGGGCCCGGTCACACTGGGCCCGCTTTCCGGACAACTGCTGATCATCCAATCCAGCGGATCCACATCGATGGCCGCATCCCAAGTTTCACCATCAGGCGAGCTCAGCAACCAAAAATCCCGGAGGTTGCTGTTGTTGTTTCGGACGAGGTCGTAGTAGCGGCCTTCTGCGAAAAATGGCTGAGACGGGCAGCATTCACAAACGGCATTGCCATCCGCCAAGTCGCTCGCATTCACAGCAGGAAGCCAGCTGGCCCCTCCGTCCGGTGAACGCAGAATGCCCTCGTAAATGATGGCG
>JBMSHA010000058.1:0-9319 GCA_049416245.1 Flavobacteriales bacterium
TACGAATACAAATTCATCAATGGCAATGCATGGGGTCAAGATGAAGTCGTACCTGAAGCCTGCGGCACACCCAATGGGCTCGGGGGCTTCAATCGAATGTGGTCCTTCGAGTCCGTCGATGACGCCTCTCCTTTGGCAGTATGTTGGTACAGCTGCACGAGCTGCAATCCCATCGGGCCAGAAGATGATGGAGAGTCGTTCTGCGGTCCGGGTACCGCTTGGGACGCGACCCTTCAGCTATGCGTGGGAACGATGGAAGAGGATAATTGCCCTGAGGACATCGACGGAGACGGCGAAATCGCGGTCACCGATTTACTCGCCCTTCTCTCTGCTTTTGGAGCGAGTTGTCCAACGAATTGATGATGTAAGCCAACCTTTTCATAGCCCACGGTGTTATCCCATCGATGAAAGCGGAAATTTTTAGAAAATCCCTGGTCGGATTCGTGGTCGCAGTGGGCATCAGCGTGGCTTCACAAGCGCAAGTCAGCGTTTATGGTTTTTACAACAACTACACGGACCCCGAAAACCCACTCGTGTTGGGACAATATGAGGCCATTTCTGGAGAATGGCTTGAACTCGATACGTTGGATTTTGCTTCGGCTGTGGTATTGGGCTCCAGTGCATTTGATGCAGGATCCGAGAGCTACATGTTCGCCGGAATCGGAGTGCCCATGGAAACCGCAGGCATGGGATTCTGGGATTACAATGTCATCGAAAATGAAGTCCTGAACAATCCCTCTTTCAATCAAACCATCAACGGCATTCAACACGACATGGCGCAAGACAAACTTTTCGCGTTGGGCACCTACCCTGTTGATTCCACTTACGTTGACTTTGGGGGAGGTTGGGGATATTGGGAATACGAATGGGGTTCACAATTGATTGAATTGAATCCAGATTCAGGCACAGTCTATGAAATCGCACCCATCGATGGCATCAATGGCGTGATCTTAGGTGCTACCGCCTTTGACTCGGACAACGGCATTTATGCATTGGTCGGCATGGATGACAGCTACAAACAAAAGTTCATTCAACTGGACGCAATGACCGGGGCTGTAATATCCGCTACCAACCTTCAATTGCCGCCCAATTGGGGCTTCAATGAATTGGAATGCTACGTCGCAGGGGATTCATACATCGGTATCATGCGTCCATATGGAAATCCAGATAACCCACCGAGCACCCCTGCTGCTTTGGTTACCGTGGACGCCTCGACTGGAATGCTAACCCCGATCTTGGAACTCCCACAAATTTTTGCTTTTACGCCGAATGCGAGCGTCTTCGAACAGGTCACGGGGTACTTCATCATGTTGTATTACGACATCAATTACCAAACCCATGTTCTGGTTGTGGACCCACAAGAGGCTGAAGTCGTAGCCGATCATCTTATTGAGGGTTCATTCATCGAACTCCAAATCAACAACCGGGAATTCATGCTGGCGAGTTACGGTGAGCCGACCGGAATGGATATCGCGGCAGGTCCTACTGACCTCTCAATTCAATGCTCTCCGAATCCAGCTACCAACAGACTCCACGTTACGTGTGATGGAGACTATCGCGTGTTTAATCTTACCGGAGAACAGGTGATGAATTGGACCGATGCTTCCCAAATCGATGTGAACGATTGGCCTGCAGGCACCTATATTGTCCAAAGTCGAGCGGGGCAAACCGCATCGATTGTGGTCACTCATTAATAAGAAGTCAAAATTTCCGCATTTTCCAATTTACCGGAAAAATTGTCGCGTAACCCACTGATATAGCGACATGATGGCAGTATGCGCGGCGACGAATTGAACTTGGCGCAAGCTTTGACTAGCATGAGAAAACATAACTCATGGACGCGAATACATTCACATTAAAAAGCCAAGCGGTCATCAATCAAGCTCAGCAAGACGCGCTGGTTGCTCAAAATCCCACTGTGGACACGGTGCACCTGTTGCATGCTATGCTCAACAGCAGCGACCCCGTCATCCCAGCTATATTGCGAAAGATGGGGGTCGCCGTAGAGAATTTAAATGAGGCCAATAGACGCAGGTTGGCTCAACTTAGTTCGCAAGAAGGTTCTTCCCCACAATGGTCCCGAAATGCATCCCAAGTTTTGCAACGAGCTGCGGGCATTGCCAGAAAATCAGGCGACGACTATGTCTCCACAGACCGCCTGTTGGAATCGTTGCTTATGGAAGGTGACTCTACATCCCAACTACTGAAAGATGCTGGGATTGAGAAAACCGAATTGGAATCTGCGATCCAATCCATTCGAAAGGGCGCCCAGACCACTTCTGCAAGTCAAGAATCCACGTATGAGTCCCTTCAGAAATTTGCTCGAAACCTGAATGCTCTGGCGACCGACGGGAAATTGGACCCGGTCATTGGCCGAGATGAAGAAATTCGGCGTGTCTTGCAAATCCTGAGCCGAAGAACGAAAAACAATCCTTTGCTCATCGGAGAGCCCGGAGTTGGAAAAACGGCGATAGCAGAAGGCATCGCACATCGGATTATTCAAAACGATGTTCCTGAAAATTTGCTGGACAAGGTGATTTACAGCTTGGACATGGGTGCGCTGGTGGCTGGGGCCAAATACAAAGGCGAATTTGAAGAGCGCCTGAAAGCTGTGGTGAAAGAGGTTCAAGATGCCGCCGGTCAAGCCATTCTTTTCATTGATGAAATTCACACGCTGGTCGGTGCTGGCGGAGGTGAAGGTGCCATGGACGCTGCTAATATTTTGAAACCCGCTTTAGCTCGCGGCGAATTGCGTGCTGTCGGGGCCACTACCCTGGCGGAATACCAAAAGTATTTCGAGAAAGACAAGGCCTTGGAACGACGCTTCCAGCCGGTTTTGGTTGAAGAGCCCAATCGCGAGGCGAGCATCTCCATTTTGCGCGGCATCAAAGACAAGTACGAACACCACCATCAAATTCAAATTTTGGATGAGGCCATTCTGGCAGCAGTCGATTTATCCACACGGTATGTGAGCGACAGGCACCTTCCGGACAAAGCCATCGACTTGATTGATGAAGCCGCATCCAAGCTCCGACTTGAAATGAATTCGAAACCGGAAGAATTGGACGAGCTCAATCGAAAAATTTTACAACTTGAAATTGAACGTGAAGCCATCAAACGAGAGGATGACACCGCAAAGTTGGCTGAGCTAGGCATGCAACTGGCCAATTTGCAAGAGGAACGCGATCAACTCCAGGCAAAATGGCAAAATGAAAAAGATGTCGCCGACCGTATTGCGTCATTGAATGCGCAAAAAGAACAACTCAAAATTGAATCCGAACGCGCAGAGCGCGATGGAGATTTCGGGAAAGTTGCCGAAATACGCTACGGGAAATTGCGCGAGATCGAACGGCAAATAGAGGATGACAAATCCACATTGCTCAGCATGCAAGCCGATTCGAAAATGATCAAGGAAGAGGTAGACGCCTTTGAAATTGCCGAAGTGGTTGCTTCATGGACGGGAATTCCGGTGCAGAAAATGATGACCGCTGAAAAGGACCAATTGCTGCAGTTGGAATCCATCCTTGAATCACGCGTGGTCGGCCAAGAAAAAGCCGTCAAAGCCGTAGCCGATGCTGTGCGAAGATCCCGCAGCGGATTAAATGACGAGCGTCGACCTGTGGGCTCGTTCATGTTTTTGGGCACGACAGGCGTTGGGAAAACTGAGTTAGCAAAAGCTTTAGCAGATTCGCTATTCAACGATGAACAAGCCATGATCCGTTTGGACATGAGTGAATTCCAAGAGCGCCACAGTGTGAGCCGGCTCATCGGATCCCCTCCAGGCTACATCGGTCACGATGAAGGCGGACAATTGACCGAAGCCGTGCGACGTCGCCCCTACTCCATCGTGTTATTGGATGAAGTTGAAAAAGCGCATGACGACGTATTCAACTTACTTCTCCAAGTCTTGGACGATGGAAGGCTGACCGATTCAAAAGGTCGCGTCGTCAATTTTCGAAACACCATCATCATCATGACGTCCAATGCAGGCGCCGCGGAGATTCAAGAGCGATTCAATGCTGCAGAAGGTAGAATGAACGCTCCCCTCCTTGCGGCAATGAAATCAGATGCAATGGAAGCATTGAAACTCCGGATGCGGCCAGAATTCCTGAATCGGATTGATGAAATTGTCCTGTTCGAGCCGCTGCAAGAGTCTCATCTTCAGTCGATTGTTAAAATTCAACTGAAATTGCTCGAAGACCGGTTGCAGAAAGCGGGAATTCAATTGATGATCTCCAATGAAGCGTTGGAATGGTTGGCCCATCGAGGTTACAGTCCTGAATATGGGGCCCGTCCGTTGAAGCGATTGATTCAAAATCAAATCCTGAATACCTTGAGTAAAACCCTTTTGGGCGGTGATTTGGATAAAGAAAAGCCCATTGTAATCGACGTTTTCGATGATCAAATGGTGCTGCGGGCTCCGATTGAAGAAGAAGCCTATTTCGAGATCAGCTGAAGTCATTTGAAGTGATGCAATGAAGGATGGTGTGAAGCGTTGTTACTTTGCACCATCCTTTTTCGTTCGCGAAGTCCAATGCATACACCTGCCACCCTCCCATCTTGTTGGTACAGTGACCCCAGGTGGTCGACCAACGACTCAACGGCGGGACTCATGCACGCACGCATCAAAGGAATACCAGCGCTGATTACGCCACCTTGGGCGCTGTATGCGACTCCCAGCAACCTGATTCCTGATGCCCATGAAATCAATCATGCCGTGCGTCTTTTCGAGGAACATTCGGCATCACTCATCGTATGGGATTTACCGCCAAACATTCGTGCCGCTTTACCGAAGAAATGGCACGTGATCGCGAAGCACACGCGGCAACTCTACACCGATAGCTCGGGCCTTTTCGCCCCACTTCCCAAGCACCGTCAAAAGCAAATCCGAAAGGCAGAAGGCGCTGGCATCCGACTGATTCCGTGCTCAGACGTGGAGCGCATGCTCGCCCTTCACCAGCTCTCCCGGCATCGAAAAAACATTGCGTCGGACGCTGCCCAACTCCGCAAGTTGCTGAAAACCATTTTCGCTACCCCTTTTCACTCAAGCTATATGGCTGTGGATGCGGATGGAAATGACATCGCAAATGCCGTGTTTCTTCATCATTTGAATGAAACCGTTTACGGTTTTGGCGGGCAAGTCAGGAGCCAATATTCGGCCATCGCTACGACTTTACTCATCTCCAAGGGCATGGAACACGCGCAGGAATTGAGACATGACACGTTTGATTTCGGTGGATCTGAAGATCGGGGAGTCGATCAGTTCTATTCGGAATTTGGAGCGGCTAAAGTTCCGCGGTTGCGAGCTGTTTTGGCCAAACGTCCATTTCGGCGATGGCTGAAGTGGACGCGGCCAGATTTATTCAGGTAGTTAACGAACCACGGTCACCTGACCCGAATACTCAAAAGGGGCCTCATCACAAACGTGATGCGATCGGAAAATCACGTAGTATGTGCCTTCTGAGACATTTTCATCAGGTCGCCATGCTCGTCCGGCTTGCTTCGTGTTGAATAGCAAATTGCCCCATCGATTGAAGACTTGCAGATCATAATTAATGAATTGACCCGGGTCTAAGTTGTCAAACGGCTCTCCGTCCAATCCAATCAACGCGGCTGTAAACCCATCGTTTTTCGCATCGTTGTTGGGAGAAATCACATTGGGAATGACGTATTCCACCCCTTGCAACGGAGGCGGCACGACGGCATTCACCTGCCACGTGGCTTCGACATCACAATACGCGTTGTACAGGGTAATCGACCCCGGATAGGTCCCTTCAGCTGGAAAATCAGCTTCTACGGTAAATTCATCAGAATTAATGACCCCTGGAAAGTTCCACTCGATTTCGTCAGCACCTGAGCCGAGGTATTGGAGCAACATGAATCCCGTGTCATCGCACAAGGCCAGCGGCTGAATCACCCAAGTCGAATCGAATGGAATTGCAGGCAACACCGTCACTTCCATGGTCTGCGTATCGGCGCATTCACTTCCCGCTCCAGCGGTCAACGTGACTTGATAAGTGCCGTATGCTGGATACGTGAAGGAAGGATTGGTTTCATCGTTCGGCAAGCCTGCACCGCCTCCGAAATCCCAAGAAAACGGACCGCTTCCGGGCGATAAGTTCTCAAATGCTACTTCCAAACCTTCGCAAGGCTCGGAATCGACTGCAAAGGAGGCCAAAGGCAAAGCAGGCAATTCCAACGGTACAGAGGCATTATTCACACACCCGAATGCCGCGGAATTCAGCGTTACTTCAATTTCTTCATCTTGTGGAAACCAAACCGTCGATGGGTGCCCATTTGACAACGTTGGAGGCTGTGAATTGGCACCAAAATCCCAATTCCAATTCATAAATGTTGTCCACGCTGAAGTATCTAACTCCACCTCCCCTGTCCAGCCGCCGTTATCGCAGTATAAGTCAACGATTTCGAAATCTGTATCCCAAGGGTCGTGCGCTGTTATTTCAAACCATAGCGAATCTGAACACGTGCCCGTTTCGAAATACAAGCTCACATTGTAAATCCCCGGCTCATCGTAGGTGAAACTCGGTTCTGCGATGTTACTCACATCATCCGTGGTACCGGGCACGCCAAAATCCCAGGAGTAGGACTCGCTGGGATTGGTCAACTGATCAAATGAAATGGTCATTCCAGTACACGGCTCTGGCACTTCGTAGCCGGGTGATTGAATGTTACATGTCACCACATCCAGAGTGAAATCACGCAGAATGGATCCAATTTGCTGACCGTTGCGCCATTCAATAACACAAATTCCCAGCGCAAATTTCCCAACGATATTCGGGGTTCCAGTCAACATGCCCGTGATGGGGTTGATGCTCAATCCCGCCAGACCCCCGAGCGGATTGGGCGCATTGAACCCTGCAGCCCAACCCACAGAAGTAAACGGAGGGCCCGTAGGTGGATTGGGAATTGGATCCATGAAGGTGCCACCCAAGAAAATGGGGCACAGGGTGTAACTCAAGGAATCGCCGTCTGAATCGGTTGCACTGTTATCCAATTGAAACCCATAATTATTGCAGACAAAGGCTTGTGGAAGTTCATTGAATGTTGGGGTAGAGTTCGGATTGGACAAATTCACATTTCCAGGAATCGTTGTTGTAAGTGAGAAACCTTGATCCTGAGGAACTTCCAAATTGGTAATCGACGGCGAACGACAGCATCGCTGGTGAACCAACGTGTAGGGAATTTGGCTCGGTTCGAGGGATATGTTGATGATGTACTCCGCACGTTCGATGCACAAGTCTTCCGGCAAAAAAGCGCAGTTATTGGGATTTTGCGGAATGATATCGGTGACCAAGTTGAGATCCAGATTTCCGGATGCCGTTTCGACCAAGGTTGAACCCTGGTAAATCCCAATTACCGCCGAACCATCGAATCCAGTTCCATTCGTATTCGCCGAACTGCAATCCCGGTAGATGTAACAATGCACCTCAAACATGTTTTCACCTGCCGAATTCATGCCCTGGTACTCATACGTCATCTCCCCGCCCACCAAATGTGTCGCTCTTGCACTCGCAACAAAACCCATTCCATAGACCGCTACCAACGCGGCATTCAAGAGCTGAGCGATATGAATTCGGCCAATCATAGCAATCGGAGTTTTTACCAATGTACGATATCCTGCAGAAGAACTCGAAAGGCAATAACTTTACCTCATGCTACGAAATGGAATTCTCGTGTTCTTGGCAACTGCCGTACTTCAACTAAGCGGAGCGATGGGGCAATCCGGTATATCGTGCGATGTCTTGCGCTTTCAGAGTGCATCTTCCCCATTCATCGAGGTTCATCTCGATTTTGAAAGTCGTTTTTTTCAGCCCATTGAGGAAGGTGAAACTTGGAAAACGCTTGCGTTGATTGAGGCGGTAGTCTCCTCTTCCAATGGGATTGTCAATTATGGAAAAACGTACGTCTCTGGCCCTCCATCTGTGGACTCGCTTTCCGCGCTGATGGGCCACCAATTCCATTTGGAGCGAATCACCGTTCCGGCGGGAAGCTACAATGTCTCCGTCAAAATCAGTGATGCACATCCTTCTGCTGACTTCATGCAAGAAATTAACCTGCCTGTGATGGTCATGGATCCCGAGGCCCCGAGCTGGTCTGATCCATTCATCGTGGAGGCATTTGCCCCTGCCGTTGGAGAAGAACCAACCGCATTGACTCGCTCAGGTTTTGAAATGCTGCCCGTGGTTTCTGCCCAACTTTCTACGCAAGCATCCAAACTGCAATTTTATACGGAGTTGTACCAAACCGATCAGGTAGTGGATTCCATGCTGCTGGTTTCATGCTGGTTGGAAGAGCCCAATGGACATGTGGTCCCTGCTTCACGGCGCTTTTTTCGCAAAGCAGCCGCTCCCATCATTCCAGTGTTCACGAGCATTCCATTGAATACCAGCTCTACTGGAAAGCCAATGGATTTAGTGGTTCAAGCCGTGACCAAATCCAACGAATTGATCGCGGAGAACCGGCTGCCCCTTCAATTCATTGATCCGATGGCGGATATTGATGCCGTTGCGTCGAATGGAGGCATCCCGAATCATTTCCGCGCATTCACGGATTCTCTTGCGCTGGAACAACACATCCGCGACCACCATCCAAAAGCAGACGCCTCTCAACGAAAAACCATCGAAGACTTTATCGAATACGCTTCTGTCCCGCAAATGCAGGCTTTTCTGACGCATTTCTGGGAAGAGAATGCTCCTGAAAATCCAGAAGTTGGCTGGCGATCGTATGCGACGGCCATTGCATATGCCGACTC
The DNA here is from genome assembly GCA_049416245.1 of Flavobacteriales bacterium. GTDB lineage: Bacteria > Bacteroidota > Bacteroidia > Flavobacteriales_D > Sanyastnellaceae > UA16. The sequence continues at coordinate 8,774 of JBMSHA010000058.1, forward strand.
CGCTTACGGCGCATGTCGTCAAGGACATGGCGCCGAAACGGATATGGGGTATATCTACCTTCGTTATGGCCCGCCGAACACCATCGTCAAGCGGCACAACGAAACAGATTATTACCCCTACGAGATTTGGCACTATCACCGTGCAGGCCCATTTACGAACAAGCGATTTCTGTTTTTCTCACCGCATATGGTGGCCGAATGTTTCACCTTATTGCATTCAGACATGTTGGGAGAAGTTCAGAATTCGGATTGGTTGCACCAATTACGTAACCGTGAGAACCGTCTTCGCGTAACGGATAGTCAGTTAAACCGACTCAATCCCCGAAGAGACACATTTTCCGGCGAAGAACCGGAAGACTTGTTCTTCAATCCACGATGAAATCAGCTTCCCTACCGCATGTTGTTGTAGCCATTTTGAATTGGAATGGCAGGCATCATCTCGAAACTTATTTGCCTTCGGTGGCTGAGTTTTCCGAGGGGCATGCGGAGGTGGTGGTCATTGATAACGGTAGCACAGACGATTCCCTCCAATGGCTCCGGACTGCA
>JBMSHA010000059.1:0-9264 GCA_049416245.1 Flavobacteriales bacterium
CCTCGTAAATGATGGCTGGGTTGTTTCCGACTTTGACGCCTGCAAACGGATTTCCATTGCCATCGATGCCAACACAAGGCATGAAGTGATCGACGGTCGTCGCCGCGTCAACGATGGCCACCGGTTCAGACCAGGTGATTCCCCCATCAACCGAATGGACACTGCGGCCGCCATTGGCCCATTGGCCGGAGAGTTGATAGGTGAGGATGAGGTAGTCGCCTTGCGCGGCCAACCGTGGTCCCTCAGCATCGGACATGAAAACGTTGGAACCGGGGTCAATTTCGAGCGGATCCGCGAAGCCAGTCGTGGCTTCGTCCCATTTGGTGACATAGAGGTGACCATTACTCCCGAAGGCAATTACAGGCTCGCCGGATGCGTTCATCGCCATCCGAATGGCCTTGTTTCCATAGGAATTGGGCGCGATTTCAATGGGTTCGCTGTCGGGCATGAACACGAGGTTTTGTGCGCCGAGCATGCCTGACAACAGCAGGCAAACCCCGGCCGTCCACAGGCGGGTGTTATTTGAATTCATTCTAAATACCCTTTTTAGGTGATGTGTTTGAAAGGTACGGGGAAGTAATTTTGTAACGATGAAAGCGAAACGCCTTTCCGAAATGAAGCCCGCTGAGCGCGGTGTGATCGGCCATATCGATAGCCCTGAAGCCGCGATGGCGCTGGTGGAAATGGGTTGTTGGCCTGGAGAGGAGGTGACGGTAGCACATGTCGCACCCGGAGACGGACCGATGGCGATCACTTCGGGAGGACGAAAAGTTGCGTTGCGACGCAAAGCCGCGGAGATGCTTTGGATGCTGCCCGTTGCGGTGCAGTCGACCATGGAAAAGGTTCCGCAAGAAGTCATGCAATTGGTCAACGGCTAATCCGCCGATTGCCTCAGCTCAGCAGCTGATAGACCAGCAGCGCCAATCCGTAAGCAAACAAGGTAAATCCGATGGCTTGGCTTAACGCCCAAGGCCAACTGTTCAATTCTTTCCGGACGATGACAATCGTGCTCATGCACTGCATGGCGTACATGTAAAACAAAATCAGCGAGGCAGCAGATGCCACATTAAGCAAGGGCTTTCCGGTGGCCGGATGGATTTCTTGAGAAAGTCGGCGCTGCAATTGGCGTATGCGACCTTCATCTGTCGTTTGATTTTGGCCTTCAGGGAACAAGGCAGACATGGTGCCCACAAATACTTCCCGAGCTGCGAAAGAACTCAAAATGGCGATGCCCATGCGGCCGTCGTATCCCAAGGGTCGCACGGCAGGCTCTACCCATTGCCCGAGATGCCCCAGCCAAGAGGCTTGCATCAAGGCAGCATCACGCTCGGCCTCGGCTTCAGGCGTATGGACATCGGCATAAGTCGCATGCACGGCGCGCATTTCTTCCGCGGGCCCGAATTGTCCCAAGCCCCAAATAACGAGGGAGATGATCAGAATGACTTGTCCTGCGCTAGCCACGAAATCCCAGCCTTTACTCAACATTTCGCGCCCGACTTCCAGGGGCTTAGGCCAGCGATAAGCGGGCCATTCAATGGTAAATTGGCCTTCGGTTTTGTTGGGCAATCCGCGGTGCAAGACCCAAGCCAAACCCAATGCGGACAACGAACTGAACAGGTACAAGCCAAACAAAAACAGCCCCTGTAAATTGAACAGGCCCCCAAGGACCCGTTCATTCGGAACCACAAATCCGATGAGGAACGCATAGACAGGGAGCCGTGCCGCGCAGGTCATGAGCGGCGTGATGAGAATGGTGATCAAGCGTTCGCGCTTGCCCTGGATGGTCCGTGCGGCCATGATGGCCGGCACAGCGCACGCCATGCCGCCCACGAGCGGCACCACCGATCGCCCGCCCAGCCCCAGACGCTGCAACAAGCGATCTCCGAGGAACCCGACCCGCGCCATGTACCCCGTGGCTTCCAAAGCGCTCGTAAGTCCGAACAAAATCATGATCTGCGGCACAAACACCACAATCCCCGCCACGCCATTGAGCAATCCATCGAGCAAGAGCCCTTTCCACCAGCCTTCACCCGCAATGGCTGCATCACCCGCCTGATAAAGCCAACCGAACGCTCGATCGACTGCATCCATAGGTGCTTCTGACCATGCGTATACCGCTTGGAAAATGCCGAAAAACACCAATGCGAGTACTGCATTTCCCCAAACGGGATGGGTCAAAAAGCGGTCGATGGAAGTCGTGCGTCGGGAAGCCTCCTCCCAAGGAAAGTCGGGCCCATCGGGAATCAATTCCACCGCATGCGTCCGGATGTGCTCCATGCGCCAACCCGCTTCTTCCAATTGCATCGCCGCCGGGGTGTATTCCAGTTCATCACGTGCCAGATCCAATGCGGCACGTTGTCCCGCATCCAACCAATGAGGTGTGCCCTTCGAGCGCAAATGCCAAGCAAGCTGCACGGGATTGGACTCCGGGAAGGCTCCGCGGAGCAGATCGAAGGCTCCTGCCCAAGCCTCGGGCACGAGGCGCGCGTCGGCATGGTTGCTCGAACGTGCAGTCACGTTGAGCAAGCCTTCATCGATGAGTTCTTTTCGGTCTTTCTCGAAATTGTAGGCGACTACCGGAACGTCGAGCCAAGCCTGAATCGCTTCGAGGTTGACAGGCGTCGGATCCGTGCGGTTGATGATGATCACTGCAGGCAATCCCATTTCCAAGACCTGCAAAGCGAGAAAGAGGCTGCTTCGGACGTGGGAACTGTCGAGCACAATCCACACCGCATCCGGCGTTTCGCGGGGATCCAACAACGCCCGTTGGGTCACTTGTTCGTCTCGTGAAGTCGCGAACAAGCTGTACGTTCCTGGCAAGTCGATGAGTTGCGTATCAGGACGGGATTTCCAAGGGGCTTCGTACCGCTCGACGGTCACACCGGGCATGTTGCTCACCTTCGCGCGCCGACCGGTGAGCCGGTTGAAAACGGTGGTTTTACCGCAATTGGGATTTCCGACGAGCGCGATTTTCACAGAGCGAATTTCGGTGATTCATGGAGTCTGTCCTATCCCACAAAAGCGGGATTCAATGCCGAACGAGCCACCGTGCGGGATCTTGAGGGGTTTGCGAATTTCCTTGGACCTGCCAAACTTCGAAATGCAGGATGCTTTGGTTGTTTTGGGTGCGCACCGTACCGAGTTTTTCTCCCGTTTCGAGCTGGTCGCCTTTGCTGACGGATGCGGTTTCGAGGTTGCTGTAGACGGTTCGAAACGCGCCGTGCGAGAGGATGATGGTTTGGCCGGCGCCGGGGATGCTGAACACGCTGGATACGGTGCCTCCGAAAACGGCGAGGGCGGAGCTTCCGGATTCGGTGGAGATGTCGATGCCGTTGTTGTCAATGGTGATGCCGGGAAGTGAGGGATGCGGTTGGCGACCGAATTTACCGGTCAACACCCCGCGCATCACGGGCCAGGGTAGGGAGGCTCGATTGCTTTCAAATGCGGCGGAGACAATCTTGCCTTCCGGTGTGAGGGCAAACTCACCGGCTGAACTTTCCCGCTCTGCTTTCAGCTCCGCTTCGATGATTTTACGGATCGCATCATTGAGGCGTTGTTTTTCTGCTTCCGCTTTTCGGACTTCGGCTTGCAATCGCGATTCCTCACCTTTCAGCGATTCGACGAGGGCTGAACGCGTCTTGCGGTCGCCTGCTAACTTGTCCCGCTCTGCCTTCACGTCCGCCAAAACCGCTTGGCGCTCGGCTCTTTTGGATTCGAGCGAGGTGCGGTTTTCCGCCAAAGACAATTGCGAGGCTTCAATTTGTTGGACGTGTTCCTTTCTCAAGGAGCTATACGATTGCAGCAGTTGAAACCGGATCACGGCTTGCGTGAAATCTTCCGCTGCAAACAGGTACATCCAGGGATTGTGACTAAGAGATTGTTTGTGTGCCGCTTGGATCATGCGCGCATACTCTTCTTTCAGGACCGCGATGTGCCCTTCGAGAGCCCGAATTTCTGAATCCGTGTTGCTCATGTTTCGTTCGAGGGAACGAATTTCGGATTCATGGTGCCGGATCAATTGTTCACGCAAGTTCATCCGCTCGTTGATGAGGCGCAATTGCCCAACGGCGTTTTGCTTGTTCGAAGCGGTTTGATTGAGGAGCTTTTCTGTGGTCGCAATTTTCGCTTGGATGGCGTCGCGTTCGCGCTGAAGCGCAGCTTTGTCTTGCCCGAATACCAAGCCCACTGCACTCACGCTCACCAGCAGGAGCCACAACTTAAAAACCGGTGCGCTGCTCATAGCCTTCTGGGATTTCGAATGGGAAATCATACGGACGTCCGAATCGCTTTCGCATCACTTCCCACGCCATTTCGACGAATTCTTCGGTGGTGGAGATGGTGACTTGGGTCGAACTTGGAAATCGGCCAATTTCAGTGAGCTCATACCGCTGGCGCTCGAGGGTGAGGGAACGTTGGTAGTACAAGTCATCGAATTGGTCGCGCACCGGGTCGAAGGTGATGCCGTCGAACCAATGGCGCTGAATCAATAACTCTTCATCCTCAGCCCGATTTCGCAAGCGTTCGTATCGGCGCATGGGCAATTGAATGTCGAGGGAATCTTCCGGGGCCAGGTCGTTGTCTTGGACGCCCACCAACCGCTTCACCCGCCGCTTGTATTTCCCAATCAAGGCGTATTCGCTTCCGTCCACCCTCGAGATGAACTTGTTGGTCTCGGGGTCGAGGTTCATCGGTTGACCGGAGAGAATGGCTTGAACATCAGAAAAGGCCAACGGGGTGTCGGCCCACTCGCTCAGCGCTTCGTAGTTGCCAGCATAGTAAAATTTATTCCCGGGGATCTTGCTGATGAACAGTACCGAATCGGGCTCAAGCAAAATCCGGGCAACCTCCACCCCAAGGGCCGGGGAGATGCTCATCCAAATCGCGCTGTCCCGAGCGATGCGAACGGAGGCTTTGAACGATTCGGATTGAACAGAATTCTCCACTTCGACATCCAACTTCATCCCAATCCATTCCCAATCCGGAGCGTTGGTCGCGTACCCTTCCAAAATTTGATTCACGCTGAGGTTTTTGAGCGGTTTGCCTCGAGCTATGCGCGTTGTATTGGAACAGCCCATAAGCACTCCGCCTGCGATGAAAAGCCAAAATGACCCACGCGTGATATGGGACCAACGCATCATGGAATTCCGTTGATTTTCGTCTGCAAGCGTTCGGATTCACCCCCATATTCCATGGCCCGCTGCCAAGAAGCGACAGCCCCTGCCGCATCGCCCATGGCCCATCGGATGTCTCCGTCGTGTTCCCAAAATGTGGCGCCTTGATTTTCACTTTGAAACAGGGCTTGCGTGATGAAGTCCAGCGCCTCAGCGAATTGGCCATTTTTATACAGCACCCAAGCGTGCGTGTCCATGAAATTGGCATCCATGGGAGCGAGTTCCATCAGTTGGCTGCTGCATTCCAACGCCCGTGAAAGATGCAAGCCGGCCTCGGCCAAGTAGTAGGCGTAGTTGTTGAGCACCAACGGATTATCCGGGTACAAAGTCAGGCTGCGCTCATAGGCCGAATAGGCATCATCACCACGTCCGATGGCATGCAACGCATCCCCCAACATGCCTTGCATTAACGCCTCCATTTCCGGTGCATCCAACACCACGGCCAGTCCGCGTTGCAGGTAATCCACCACCCGATCAAATGCCTGGAAATCGAGGGCCGCCATCGCTGCGTAATACGCAAAGTCCGCCTCCAAAGGAAACAAGTCCATAGCCTGCTGCGCGTGCCGCTCCATGTCGTCAATGGCCCCCAGTTCCGCATCCAGCGCGATGAGGTTTCCCCAGCACAACGGATTGCCGGGTTGCTCCTCGACAGACTTGATGGCGTATGCCTTCGCGGATTTTGGGTTTCCGCGGCCTTGTTCAAAATCCGCGGCAAGCATGAGCAGGTCAGCGGATTCAGGATGTTGGCCGAGAGCAGCTTCCAACAGGGTTGCGATCGAGCCGTTCAAAGCGGGTTCAATCCGAGCGATTTGCAGGTATTGAACGAGGATCTCGTGTTTCTCCTCCACGTATACATCTTCGGATGCAAAGGCGATCAGAAGCGCTTCTTGGGCCTTTTCAATGGCATTCAATTCGGTATACAGGTGCGCCAAATCGAGTTGGGCCAAACCGTTGCTCGGGTCATCGGCCACGACAGCAAGCAAGGCGTTGAGCGCGGCTTCGGTTTGGCCGGTTGCTCGGAGCATTTGGGCCCATTGGATTTGAAATTCCGGGATGTCTGGGAAATCCGCTACCGCTTGCTCCAGCCCTTTGTAAATCGCTTCATAATCGTTGAGCAACTCAAAAAAGTACAACCGCTGCAACAAGATATCCGGATCGCCCGGTGTCAGCGCATCATAAACATCGCAAATGGCAAGCGCCCCTTCCACATCGCCGGCATCCGCTAAGCGGAGCGTCCAGTCAAAAGCCCAATCGATGTCGCCCGGGCGCGTCCGCACTATCCACGCTAAATCTTCCCGAGCCAACTCAAAATCTCCGAGGGCGAGTGCCGCTTCCGCCCGGTATTCACGGGCCCATCGGTTTTCTGCATCGTCCGATATGACCGCATCGAGGTGAAGTTTGGCCGCGTCGTATCGCGCTTTGGCCAAGTCGATTTTGGCCAAATCAAAATGAAGGGCCCGTTCCTCGGGCTCCATGTCGAGGCACGCGAGAAACCCGGTGTAGGCTAAGTCGAGGTCCCCTTTGACCCAATGGTTTTGCGCTTCGAAATAGGTGCGCTGAAACCCTTCATCGTACACCGACATCGAAGCCAAGTTCCGCTCGCCAGCGCAGCCGGACAGGGCCAGAACTGCTGGGAGCAGCGGAAAAAGGATGCGATGTAGGATGCCTTGTTTCAAGTCAAAAGGGCGTTATTGGATTTCGTTGTAGTCGCCGATGCTTACATCCGACGGGATTCCGTCGACGCGGGCGTGCGCTCCAATCATGGAGTTGGCCATGACTTTATTGCGCACCACGGTGTTTTCTTGAATGAGGCAATTGCTCAGGCGGCTGTCTTCGATGACGGTGCCAGCCCCGATGCTCACATGCGGCCCGACCACAGCGTTTCGGAGGGTCACGCCCGACCCGATAAAACTGGGCTGGAGTACCACACTGTTTTCAATGACCGCATCAGCGGGAATGTGGAGTTCATCGGAAGTGAGGGTGAGGATGCGTTGGTTGGTTTCTACCGTTGCGGCCTTGTTGCCGCAATCCATCCAATCGGTCACGGTCCCCGGTTCAAACCGCAATCCGGCTTGGGTCATGTGCCGGAGCGCATCGGGAAGTTGGTATTCTCCCCCTTTGATGATGTTTTCATCGATGAGGCGTTGCAACTCGCGATGCAGCCGCTCTCCATCGCGAAATGCGTAAATGCCGATCATGGCCAAGTCGCTCACGAATTCCTGGGGCTTTTCGACGTAATCTTCGATGGCGCCAGCGCTGTCGGTGACCACGACGCCGAATGCACTGGGATTTTCGACTTGCTTTACAAACAAAACGCCGTCGGCGCTGGGATCGATGGTGAAATCCGCACGAAATAGGGTGTCAGCGAAGGCCACCACGACAGGCCCGGTGAGGCATTGCTTGCCGCACAAAATGGCGTGGGCTGTGCCCAACGGCTCCTCCTGGTAACAGATGTGGCCCTTGGCGCCCAGCCGTTCAGCGATTCCGAGCAATTGGGCCTCGGTTTCAGCGCCAAAGTCGCCGATGACAAACGCGATTTCCTCCACTTTTTCCGTGCTCATGGCCACGATATCCTCGGCCAACCGCTCCACAATGGGTTTGCCGCCAACCGGCACCAGTGGTTTCGGCACCGTCAGGGTATGGGGGCGAAGTCGGCTGCCTCGACCGGCCATGGGGATGATGATGTTCATGTCAATGTCTGCTTAGTGGGTTCCTGTGCTGCCGAATCCGCCTGCCCCTCGCGTGGAGTCGGGCAAGGCTTCGGTTTCCTTCCATTCAATGCGCTCGTAGCGGGCCAAGACCAATTGCGCGATGCGCTCGCCGTTTTCGACTGTGAAAGGTTGGGCTCCGTGGTTGATGAGGAGAACGCCAATTTCGCCTCGGTAGTCTGCATCAATGGTGCCGGGAGCATTCAAAACGGTGACGCCGTGCTTGAATGCCAATCCAGAACGTGGGCGCACCTGCAATTCTGTGCCAGCGGGCAACGCCGCGTAAAGTCCGGTGGGAATCAAGCGGTACGCTCCGGGCTGCAACACCACGGGCGCTTCGAGCTTGGCGCGTACATCCATCCCCGCGCTCGATTCTGTGGCGTAGGCGGGCAGGGCATGGCCGCTCCGGTTCTGAACAAATACAGCAGCGTCGCTCATTTACCAGAAAATTCAGGGTTGCGCTTTTCGATAAAGGCTTGCGTGCCTTCTTTGAAATCTTCCGTTTCGAAACTGGCCCCGAAACAGGAAACTTCGGCCTCAAAGCCGTTGATCCCGTCTTCGTAACCGGCCAGCACCGCTTGGATTGCCGTTTGGAGGGCTTTCGGAGAATTTTTCATCATGCTGTGCGCCATTTTTTCAGCGGCGGTGAGCAGCTCTTCGGCCGGGACGACCTGATTGACCAAACCACATGCCAACGCGTCCGCGGCGTCGATCATGCGGGCGGTCAAAATCATTTCGAGCGCCTTGCCCTTGCCGACAATCTGCGGCAACCGTTGCGTTCCACCGTAGCCGGGGATGACCCCGAGAGAAACTTCGGGCAGCCCCATCCGCGCCGTGGCAGAGGCGATGCGCACATGACTTGCCAACGCCAATTCCAATCCGCCGCCCAAGGCGAAACCGTTGATGGCTGCGATGACGGGTTTGGCACTGCGTTCGATGCGGTTGAACAGGTTGTCCTGTCCTTGTTGCGCGAGGTTCTTGCCCTGTTTGGCATTGAAATCGGCAAATTCCTTGATGTCTGCGCCGGCAACGAATGCCTTTTCACCACTGCCGGTCAACACAATCACACGAACGGTATCATCGGTTTGCGCGATGTCAATGGCTTCAGCCAATTGACCGATAACCTCGCCGTTCAAGGCATTCAGGGCTTCAGGTCGGTGGATGGTGAGGGTCAAAACGCCGTTCTGCGTGGCGGCTTGGATGTATGATTGCGGCATGGAGTTGGAACCAAGTTTGAATGCCCCAAATTACGAAAGGACGGGCGACCGCTGGCCCGGACGGCTCGCGAGCAATTCGGCGGTGTAAGAAGACTTCGGATTCTTTAAAATTTCATCGGTTTCACCCGATTCCACCAGGCGGCCTTCGTGCATAATGAGCAACCGATT
>JBMSHA010000060.1:0-8882 GCA_049416245.1 Flavobacteriales bacterium
CCTCAATACATAGGGTGGATTGATTCGATTCATAACTTTTTCGAACCATTGACTGAAAGCACGCTGAACCAAGGGATGCACCTGTTGATTCAAGGCCTGCAGTTGATCCGGCTGTTGAAAAACACGCTCAGCCAACGTTTTCTTATCAACGCCCATGTTCCGCCCATCTTCACGAAGTACGCATTCGGGCCCGATGTTCAGCGCAATCCACTCGAGCATCGCAGACCCCGGGAGGTATAAGTTTTTGGCAGCTTCATCTGCCGAAAACACGGGAATGCCAAATCCCTCGAAGATTTTGGCCAAGGTTGACTTCCCACTTCCAATGCCACCGGTTAAACCCACGATGAGCACATTCCGTTCGGTTGATGTGGAAAAAACCTGCATGTAACAAAGGTGGTTCAAAAGCGTCAAAGCAAGAACTTTGCAACATGGAACATTTGCTCGCCCCGTCGATTCTGGCCGCTGATTTTGCAAATCTGCAACGCGACATTGAATTGATCAATTCGTCCAATGCGGATTGGTTTCACTTGGATGTCATGGATGGAGTGTTTGTTCCCAATATTAGCTTTGGGATGCCGGTCATCGAAGCCATTGGACGACATGCGAAAAAGCCCCTTGATGTCCATTTGATGATTGTAGATCCCGATCGCTACATAGGTGCCTTTCATCAATTGGGGGCGTCTGTGTTGACGGTACATTTCGAAGCCTGCACGCATCTGCACCGAACCTTGCAAGCCATTCGAGATCTGGGCATGAAAGCGGGTGTGGCGTTAAATCCACACACTCCGGTCACCGTACTTGAAGACATCATGCCTTCTATGGATTTGGTGTGCCTGATGTCCGTGAATCCCGGTTTTGGCGGTCAAAAATTCATTGAAAGAACGTACGAAAAGGTACGCCAGTTGCGCTCCATGGCCAATCAATCAAATCCTGGCTTGCACATCGAAATTGATGGGGGTGTTGGCACGGGAAATTGGAAAGCTCTGGTGGAGAGTGGCGCAGATGTCTTGGTGGCGGGTTCCTCAACTTTCAACGCTTCGAATCCGTTGGAAGCCATTGACAGGATGAAGGGTTATTGAGAATAAGCTTGAATTAAGCCTCAATGTCGGCGGTCAAGTCGGCGTCCAGCAATTTGGTGCACTTCGGCTCCAACTCGTCGTACGTCCCACTCAGGACGGTACACTTCCCTTTGAAATGCACCAATAATGCGCATTGTTCTGCCTGAATGGCGTCATGTCCACAGACAGCAATGAGCATGTCGATCACGTGATCAAAGGTGTTGTGCTCGTCATTGTATAAGACAAGGCTGAACCCTTCGCTCTCCATGACTTCTTGCAACTCATCTGTTGCCACCTCCTCTTGCGTGGAAGCCAGGATGATGCGCTGGAGAACTTTACTTTTTAGTTTCGATGAGAAAACAAGCATGTAACTCAAAATTAAGGCATTCCCTCACGATTCTCCAACAGGTGAGAACAATCGGCGCTATTGAGGGTTTTAATGACATGGAAAAAGCCAGCTTGTTGGTAGTGTGTTCAGGAGAAAATCCTGCAGTTGAGTCGGTTCTAGCCCAAAGCGGTTACCGTGTGAATTTGACCTCGACGCCTGAAGACACCATGCTGTCTGTTCTGGAGCGAGAACCTCAAATTGTCATTTGGTCGGAATCTCTCGATCAATCGACGGAGTGGCAGCGTATCCGAACCATTCTCGAATCGCGCAAGCCTTTCCTCCAATTGTCCAAAGGCTGGAAAGTTGAAGATGACGAATCGTCAAACTCAATGGAAGCCGATGAATTGATCCTCCCGGAGGAAACGCCTATTATCAGCGCAAATGCTTTGATACGTCGACTGGAAGCCCTTGAATCTAGTCAATTGGGTTCCCATCATTTCTACACGAAAGTGGGCAATAAGCTCCGTAGAATTCAGCTGTCAGACATCCGTTTCATACAAGTCGAAGGAAAATACAGCGCCATCCAACTGGAAAGCCGACAATATCACGTGAAAGCATCTCTTAAGGACTTGCTTCATATTTTGAATTCAGAAGAATTTGTGCGCGTGAGCAGAAACTTTGTAGTCAATTTGAATCACATCGACCACATTGATGTATACCAAAGCACTGTTCATATTGGGGGTGAAGACGTGCCAGTGAGCAGAACATACAAGGAGAACTTAATGAAAAATGTTCGGCTGTTATAAGTTCTCCATGATTTAGACCCTGCAGTATTGGCGTAAATTTGCCTTCATGGAGAAGTCTGATTCCAAGCTGGAGCACGAGGCAAAGCGCCCGTTGAATTTTATTGAGCAAAAGATTGAAGCAGATCTAGCTCAGGGAAAGCATGAAGGGCGTGTATTAACACGATTCCCGCCGGAACCAAACGGTTACCTCCATATCGGTCACGCAAAAGCCATTTGCGTGAGTTTCGGATTGGCATTGAAGTATGGAGGCAAGACCAATCTTCGCTTCGATGACACCAATCCAGAAAAAGAGAGCACCGAATACGTAGATGCCATTCGAAAGGATATTGCCTGGCTTGGATTTGAATGGACAGGCGGTGAATACTATACAAGTGACTATTTTCCTCAATTGTATGATTTCGCATGCAAATTAATCGCCAAGGGAAAGGCCTATGTCGATGAACAAACTGCGGAAGAAATAGCAGCGCAAAAGGGTTCACCCGGTGTGCCAGGACTGTCGAGCCCATATCGCGATCGGTCACCTGAGGAAAATCTTCAGCTTTTTGAAGAAATGAAGGATGGCAAATGTGCAGAAGGGTCACGAGTCTTGCGCGCAAAGATTGACATGGCTCATGACAACATGCTCATGCGTGACCCGGTCATCTACCGAATTAAATACGTTGAGCACCATCGCACGGGAGACGATTGGGTGATTTACCCTATGTATGATTTTGCACACGGTCAATCCGATTCGCTCGAGCGCATCACACACAGCCTGTGCTCCTTGGAATTTGAAAATCACCGCCCGCTCTATAATTGGTTCATCGAGAATCTCGGTATCTATCCCAGCGAACAGACGGAATTTGCCCGATTGAATTTGAACTACACCGTCATGTCCAAGCGGAAGTTGTTGCGGCTGGTTGAAGACGGTAAAGTGGACGGTTGGGACGATCCCCGAATGCCTACCATATCCGGATTGCGCCGCCGCGGCTACACACCGGAAGCCATTCGCGTATTTGCCGATCGCGTGGGGCTCGCAAAACGGAACAACGTGATTGACATGAGCCTGTTGGAATGGTCGTTGCGAGATGACCTGAACAGACGCGCTCCTCGTGCCATGGCCGTACTGAACCCCATCAAATTGGTCGTTCTTAATTATGCCGAGGGTCAAACTGAGTGGCTTCGTACCGTGAACAATCCCGAAGATGAAGCCGCCGGCACCCGTGAGATTCCGTTCGGGCGCAATTTGTGGATGGAGGCAGAGGACTTCCGTGTAGACGCGAATAAGAAGTGGTTCCGCTTGGCCCCAGGTCGGGTGGTACGATTAAAATCCGCGTACATCGTTGAATACGTCGACCATGTGACGGATGCAACCGGCAACGTGACTGAGGTGCATGTGAATTACCTGCCCAACAGCCGCAGCGGAGCAGACACATCAGGTGTCAAAGCGAAGGGGACATTGCACTGGGTGACTCAAGAACAGGCCGTGGACGCAGAGGTCCGGTTGTACGATCGGCTTTTCAGTCAACCTGAACCTGAAGCTGACGGTGATTTCATGGACGCCTTGAATCCCGGCAGCTTGGAGGTGCTGCGAAATTGTAAGGTTGAACCAATGCTTGGGCAGGCTGAGGTTGGTACTGTTTTTCAGTTCACGCGGTTGGGCTATTTTACGTTGGATTCGAAGTACAGCAAGCCCGGGGTGCCTGTCTTCAATCGAGCGGTGACGCTCAAGGACGGTTGGAAGGGGTAAGGCCCATTTCCTTCGCGATTTCGAACATCAACGTCCTGGCCGCTTCGGGCTCATTCGGAATGTCACCTTCCAAAATGGCCTCCTTGATGGCGTTTTTCAAGTCGCCAATGGGTTTGCTTGGTGGGATTCCAAAGGTTTCCATGATTTCTTCACCGGATACCGGAGGCTGGAAATTGCGCAAGTGATCTTTTTCTTCGACATCCTTCAATTTCTGAAGAACGACATCGTAATTCGCTAAATACCGTTTGACTCGTGCCTCATTCTTGGATGTAATGTCTGCTCGACAAAGAATCATCAGCGCATCAATGTCATCACCGGCATCAAACAAAAGCCTGCGGACGGCGCTATCCGTGATCTGATTCTTGGTCAACGCAATGGGCCGCAAATGCAACAAAACCAACTTCTGAACGAACTTCATTTTTTGATCCAGCGGCAATTTCATCCGCTTGAAAATCTTGGGCACCATTCGTGCTCCCTTGTCCTCATGTCCGTGGAACGTCCACCCGTGGTTTTTCTGAAAACGTTTGGTTGCGGGTTTGGCTATGTCATGCAAGATTGCAGCCCAGCGCAACCACAAGTCATCGGAGACCTTCGCCACATTATCCAGCACTTCTAAAGTGTGATAGAAATTATCCTTGTGTCCGACTCCGTCTCGCCAATCAACGCCTTTCAAGGCACTCATTTCTGGAAAAATCCGCTCAAGTAATCCGCATTTATCTAAAAGTTTGAAACCTACAGAAGGTTTTGAACTCAAGATGATCTTGTGCAACTCCGTGTGAATGCGCTCCTGGGTGATGATCTCAATGCGATTGGCGTTGCGCTCGATGGAATCGAGGTTGGACTCCGTGATTCTAAAATTCAACTGCGTCGCAAACCGGATGGCGCGCAGCATCCGCAAAGGATCATCACTGAAGGTGACATCAGGATCCAATGGAGTTTGGATGCATCGGTTTTCCAAATCGCGCACGCCTTGAAATGGATCGACTAAGTCGCCAAAGGTGTCTGCATTCAGGCTGATTGCCAATGCATTGATGGTAAAGTCCCTGCGGTTCTGATCATCTTCAATGGTCCCGTCTTCCACAATGGGGTTGCGGCTTCCGCGTTCGTATGATTCCTTCCGGGCTCCGACGAACTCAACCTCCCAATCCCGGTATCGAAACATGGCAGTTCCGAAGTTCTTGAATACGGTAACTTTTCCAGCATTCAGCGCTGCAGCCGATTTTCGGGCCAGCTCTATGCCGCTCCCTTCGACCACGACGTCAATGTCTTTGCACCTCCGCTGCAGCATTAAATCCCGCACGAATCCCCCAATGGCAAACGCTGATTTGCCTTCTTCATCGGCGATTTCGCCAATCTTACGAAACAAGGGGTGGTTCAGGTGCGCCGCGTAGTTCATGGGTCCAGTTCAATGCAAAGTTAGGGCAATCGCCAACTGGCATTAGCTCCGGAGGATTTGAATCCTTCCGGCTTCATCGAAACGGACAAGCATGGAAGGAGGATTTTTCTTTTCGTCATGTCGGCCGCTTGCAGCTGCCAAATCAACACCTGAAACCAAATTAGAATCCACTTCGCTGAAGGAGTTTGGGGTTGGAAATCCACTCGGATTCGCACTGGTGGAAGCGATGGGGCGACCTAGACCATTGACCATGAAGGCCAAATAATCGTCCCGAACCCAACGTACCGCGATGGAGCCATCCGCTCGCACCAATCCTGGCGCGAAGCGATAGCGGCAATTCGGATTGAGTTGCCCGACCAGCGTAACGGGCCGGTCACTGACTTCGATGAGCTCCCACGCAGCCTCGGGCAATCCTGGTATGAGGTGCTCGAGCATTCCATCACTATCCACTAACATCAACAACGTTTCGTGAATGGGACGACTTTTGAGTTCGAATATTCTGGCAACGCCCTGCTCATGCGTCGCATCGGCAGCTAGTCCCCAAACGGTATCGGTACTGCTCAAAACGACACCGCCACCGCGCAAAGTTCGAACGCAATTCAATGCGTCTTCACGCCAATCATTACGCTTCTGGGACATCGGCAGCTTGCGTTTGCAACCACATACAGACAGCCTGGTCAATTTCACGTTCCAAGTCGCCGGACGCACGGCGTTCGAACGATTTTCCCGTGACCTGTTCGTACAAGCTGATGTAGCGTTCACTGATTTCATGCACGAACGCTTCAGGCATTTCCGGAACGACTTGACCGTCGAGGCCCATGAAGCCATTGGCCATCAGCCATTCACGGACAAATTCCTTGCTCAATTGCTTTTGATTTTCCCCGCTAGCCTGCCGCGCTTCATACCCTTCTGCAATGAAGTACCTCGAGCTATCAGGGGTGTGGATTTCGTCGATCAAGACCAATTTTCCGTCACGCAGTCCAAATTCATATTTGGTGTCCACCAAAATCAACCCTTGCTTCTTCGCCATTTCGGTGCCTCGCTGAAACAAAGCCCGAGTAGTGGCTTCCAGTTCAGCATATAAATCTGCGCTTACAATTCCGCGCTCGAGGATTTCAGATTTGCTGATGTCCTCATCATGCCCCGCTTCGGCCTTCGTAGCAGGCGTAATGATAGGTTCTGGAAACGCATCGTGTTCCTTCATCCCTTCGGGCATGGCAATCCCACAGAGCAACCGTTTTCCGGATTTGTAGGTGCGCCAAGCGTGCCCCGTGAGGTACCCGCGTATGACCATTTCCAGTCGAATGGGCTCACAGGCATGACCAATGGTTACCTGGGGATGCGGCGAAGCCAAATTCCAGGTGGGAACGATGTCCTCAACGGCCTCGAGGAAATGTTTTGCGATGCCATTCAACACCTGACCTTTGTACGGGATGGCTTTGGGTAAGATGACGTCAAAGGCACTGATGCGGTCGGAAACCACAGCTACGATCAAGCCGTTGTTCAAGGTATACATGTCGCGAACCTTTCCATGGTAGGCTTGGGTTTGACCCGGGAAGTTGAATTGCGATTGATGCAGATTTTGACTCATAAAGGGAATGGGAGTGAGGGTTATGGTGTGGATTTCGGAATTTGACGTTCCTTGGTTTCGGGGTTATTGACTTCGTCGGCCTTTTCGAACGCTTCAATCACGGCTTTGACCAACCGGTGCCTGATGACGTCGCTGCCATCGAGTTCGATGAAGGAGAGGCCTTCGATGTTGCTCAAAAAACGATGAGCATACTTCAGCCCTGAAACTTGTTTGTACGGCAAATCGATTTGGGACGCATCTCCGGTAATCACGAATTTGGCTTCCTTGCCCATTCGGGTCAAGAACATTTTCATCTGTGCTACGGTCGTATTCTGCGCTTCATCTAAAATCACAAAGGCTTTGTCCAACGTTCGTCCCCGCATAAAGGCCAACGGTGCGATTTCAATCACTCCTTTCTCAATGTAGTCAGCCACCTTGTCGAAAGGCAGCATATCGGTGAGTGCGTCATAAAGTGGTTGCAGGTACGGGTCGAGCTTTTCCTTCAAGTCTCCGGGAAGGAATCCCAAATTCTCGCCCGCCTCAACTGCTGGACGGGTTAGGATGATTTTTTTGACACGTCTGTCCTTCAAGGCCGATACGGCCATGGCGACGGCGGTGTAGGTTTTCCCGGTGCCTGCAGGTCCCAATGCAAAGACCATATCGTTACTTCGGATGGCATCCACCAAACGCTGTTGGTTCGGGGTCCTTGCCGTAATGCGCAATCCACCGGGACCATAAACCAGGGTGTCATCCTTTTTGGTCTTGGCCATCAATTGGCTTTCATCTTCACTGAGCAAACGGTGGATATCGTCTTCGCCCAATTCATTGTAACGCTCAATGTGCCAAACAATCATGCGCACCACTTCCTCGAAACGCCCCATGTCTTCGCGGGTACCGGTCGCAAATACCGTGTCACCCCGTGCGACCAGTTGCATGCTGGCAAAGGACGATTTGAGAATGCGCCAGTTCGCATTATTCACGCCGAGAAAAATCAGCGGATCAACACCTTCAATGGATATCTCTTTCTTTTGCATGTGCGGATACAAAAATAGGTTTCTCACCTTTGCAAAATGCGGATTGTGACCCTTACATCTGACTTTGGAGTGGACAGCCCTTACACGGCTATCCTGAAAGGCGCGCTTTTCAAGCTCGTTCCGGATGTTCGGGTGATTGACATATCGCATCGCATCCGAAAATTTGATGCCGTAGAAGCGGCTTTTGTGTTGCGATCCGTATACCAAGAATTTCCGGAAGGATCCATCCACCTCATCTGCGTGCGCAGTGCTGATTCACCTGAAACTCCGCATCGATTGGTTCAAGTAGATGGACACACTTTCATTGGCGCCGATTCGGGGGTGTTTCGATTGCTGACGGACAAGCAAGCCGACGGTGTTTTCGATTTTTCCGGCTTGAATTTGGATGTCAGTGCGCCATCTTTCCCAGAACGTGAAGTATTCGTCCCCGCGGCTGCTCACTTGGCACGTGGGGGCAAACCAGAATTAATTGGCCGCCCTGTTGGAGGCTTGAAAGATGTAGAACCGCGCAGGCACAGTTATGAACATGACTGCTTGATTGGACATGTCGTGTTTATTGATGATTACGGCAATGTGATCACGAACATCACCAAGAAAGCCTTCAAAGATTTCGGAAAAGGCCGGCCATTTGAAATTCAATTGCGCACGAGTCGCATGTCCATTCGCGCTATAAGTGAGGATTATCAATCCGTCACGGTTGGTAAGGAGGTGGCCTTGTTTAATTATGCTGGACTGTTGGAAATAGCAATGAATAATCACAGTGCGCCGGGCGATAGAGGAGGAGCTGACGCCTTGTTGGGTTTGAAACGCGATCAAATCATCAGGATTCAATTTGAAGGAAATACGTTATTGTGATGGGGATTTTGCGGATCGTTAAGATGGAATTTCAAAGGGATCAGCTCGATAATTTTGATGATTTATTTGCTGCAAATGAAACTGCGATTTCCGGCATGTCGGGGTG
>JBMSHA010000061.1:0-8862 GCA_049416245.1 Flavobacteriales bacterium
GTTGATCACCGTACGCGAGCGCACCAACGAATTGGGAATCAGGCGCGCACTGGGTGCAACCCCCGGAGTTGTGGTACGCCAAATCATGGGAGAAACGCTCTTGCTCACGGTGCTCTTTGGATTGATGGGGGCCATCCTAGGCGTGGGTACCATTGAAGGAATCAACCAGCTTTTGGAAACGGTTCCGTCGCTCCAGGGCGGAAGTTTTCGAAATCCAGAAGTTTCAATCGACATAGTTGTGCAATCTTTGGCGACCATGGTCATCATGGGGGCTGTTGCCGGAATTTTACCGGCTTTCCGGGCCATTTCCATTCGGCCTGTTGAAGCCATTCGAACCGAATAACTGATGAAAAAAGGACGAGTTTATGCATTGATTGTGGTCATAGTGGCCATATTGGCGGGGTCTGTTTACACCTTGAACCACCTGTACGAACAGGGACAACAGGAAGAAGCTTCATACCGCACGGAATCTCCGCGAATGGGGGATATTGTGATCAAAACGGTCGCAGCGGGCTCGATCCAACCGCGCCAGGAGATTTTGATCAAGCCGCAGATTTCTGGCATCGTGCGTCGGGTGGCCGTAGAGGCCGGAGAGGTGGTCACGACCGGTCAAGTATTGGCAGAAGTGATGGTGGTGCCCGACATGGGGGCGCTCAGCAATGCCGAAACGCGTTTACAGCGTGCGCGCATCAGCCTGGAAGACGCCCAGACCAATGCAGACCGGAACGCGCAACTTCTGGAGGACGGCATCATTTCAGCGGCGGATTACCAGCGATTTGATTTGGCCTTGAAGCAGGCCCAGGAGGAATTCTACGCATCGGAAGACAATTTGAAAATCATCCAAGACGGAGTCGCAGCGCGGAGTGGGCGAACTTCCAACACCCTGATCACGTCGACCATCGACGGCATGGTCCTTGATGTTCCCGTCAAAAAGGGCAACAGCGTCATTGAAGCCAATAACTTCAACGAAGGCACGACCATCGCAGCAGTTGCGGACATGCAAGATTTAGTCTTCATCGGCAAAATCGATGAATCTGAAGTGGAGAAACTGTCCGTTGGAATGAACATCGAGTTGACAGTGGGGGCGATTGAAGGCCTGACCATCCCAGCAACGTTGGAATACATTAGCCCAAAGGGGGTTGAGGAGGCAGGTGCGATTCAGTTTGAAATCAAAGCGGCGGTGCAGTTGGAGGACGACCAATTCTTGCGTGCGGGCTATTCTGCCAATGCCAATGTTGTACTGGACGAGCGCCGCCAAGTTTTGGTAATCTCCGAAATGTTGGTGCAGTACGAGGCCGGGAGTACTTATGTTGAGGTTTTGGTCGCGGAGAATCAGTACGAGCGGCGTGACATTTTACTCGGTCTTTCAGACGGCATTACCGTTGAAGTTCTGGACGGGATTGCAGAAGGGGATGCCATAAAAATTTGGAACCAACCGCAGTACTGAGTCTTTCCTTACGACGTCATGTAACGGCCGCTTTGCGCACGATGCGGCGCATCAGACCGGGAGCAAAACGTTTGAGATAAGCTCCCACGACCTCAAATCTTCCGATGAGCACTTGGGCTTTTCGCTTCTCTACGGCCCGGATCATGCGCTCAGCACAGGCCTCTGGACTCAGTCCAGCTCCGGTTTTTTCATCCATGGTACCTTGTTGCGATCCGTCTCCGACCACTGCATTCAACGATATGCGTGTGCGGATGAAGCCAGGGCAAACCATTGTGATGTAGATGTTGTCCTCGTGGTGTTCGGCGCGCAGCGCTTCAAAAAATCCGTGCAAGGCATGCTTTGCTCCACAATAGCCTGAACGAAGGGGGGAAGAGAACAACCCCATCAAACTCGTTACGACCACAAAATGTCCCTTTTTACGCTCCACGAAATGTGGGAGGAGGGATTTTGTCAAGGCCACGGTTCCGAAATAGTCGATTTCCATGACCCGACGATCGACCTCTAAATCCGTTTCAATGGCCAAAGAGCGTTGGCTGATGCCTCCGCAATGCACCATGACATCAACATGGCCCTGCCAAGCCAATGCTTCGGCTACCTTGTCAGGAAGGGATGAAGCGTTTGCCAGGTCGAGCGGAAGAACCAAGGAGCGCTGTTGCTCCTTTTCTGTCCAGCCTTTCCTGACTTTTTCGAGACCTTCTTTGCTTCTCGAGGATAGAATGACACGGGCGCCTTTCTGCACCCACCGGGTAGCCGCTGCTTCTCCGATGCCGCTGCTGGCCCCTGTAATCCAAACGATGGGTCTTGACAACTCAGATGTCAATGTTCGCGTATTTGGCGTTCTCTTCGATAAAGGCGCGTCGTGGTGGGACTTCATCTCCCATGAGCATCGAGAAGACGTGGTCGCAGGCCGCAGCGTTTTCGATGGTGACCTGACGCAAAGTGCGGTTTTCTGGATTGAGGGTGGTATCCCATAATTGCTCCGCATTCATCTCGCCCAAACCTTTGTAGCGTTGCACGCCAATACCCGATTCACTACCGGTCGCTCCTTTGAATTGCTCGATGATGCGATCGCGTTCGTCGTCATTCCAAGCGTAGATCTGGCGTGATCCCTTTTTCACGAGGTAGAGCGGTGGTGTCGCGATGTATACATAGCCTTTCTCAATCAGCTCCTTCATGTGACGGAAGAAGAACGTCAAAATCAACGTTTCAATGTGGCTTCCATCAACATCCGCGTCACACATGATGACCACCTTGTGATAACGCAACTTCGTCAGGTTGAGCGCGCGCTCATCTTCTTCAGTTCCGAGCGAAACACCAAGGGCCGTGTATATATTCTTGATTTCCTCGTTTTCGAAGATTTTGTGCTGCATGGCCTTTTCCACGTTGAGGATTTTTCCACGCAGGGGCATGATGGCTTGATTGTTTCGATCTCGTCCCTGTTTTGCTGTACCGCCTGCAGAGTCACCCTCCACCAGGAACAACTCGCAAAGAGCAGGGTCTTTTTCCGCACAGTCGGCCAATTTACCGGGCAACCCCGAACCGCTCATCACGGTTTTGCGCTGCACCATTTCACGGGCTTTTCTCGCCGCATGCCTTGCTTGTGCCGCTAGGATCACCTTATTGACAATGGTTCGGGCCTCTCCGGGGTGCTCTTCGAGGTAGGCCTCAAGCATATCGGATACGGCTTGACTTACAGGTGCACTCACTTCGGCATTGCCGAGTTTGGTCTTTGTTTGTCCTTGGAACTGGGGTTCAGCAACTTTCACGCTGACTACGGCAGTCAATCCTTCTCGGAAGTCATCTGCAGAAATGTCAAACTTGAGCTTGTCCAGCATACCACTTGTCTCGGCATATTTCTTGAGCGTCAAGGTCAGTCCACGACGGAAACCGGTCAAGTGTGTACCGCCTTCGTGGGTGTTGATGTTGTTGACGTAGGAAAACAAATTTTCCGAAAAGGACGTGTTGTACGTCATGGCCACTTCCACCGGTACACCGCTTCGTTCGCCGCTCACATGAATCACTTCAGAAATGAGGGGTTCTCGGTTGGAATCCAAGTAGCTGACGAAATCCTTTAAACCCGCATCAGAATGGAACGTTTCCTGAAGGAAACCTTGCTCATTTCCTTCATCGTCGGTGATAGTTTCTCGTTGGTCGGTGAGCGAAATGGTGAGTCCCTGATTCAAAAAGGACAACTCACGCATGCGATCGGCTAAGGTATCATAATTGTAAACGAGGGTTTCGAAAATCTGCTCATCAGGTTGGAATTCAACCGTTGTACCGTTTCGATCGGAATTGCCTATTTCGCGCACCGCATAAGCTTCCTTGCCTCGGCTGTATTCTTGCTCGTGGACTTTCCCATTCCGGTGGACTTCGGCGCGCAAATGACTCGATAGTGCATTGACGCAAGAGACACCGACCCCGTGCAAACCACCCGATACTTTGTAGCTGTCTTTATCGAATTTACCACCGGCACCAATTTTCGTCATGACGACCTGCAGTGCGGAGACGCCTTCCTTCTCATGCATATCTACCGGAATCCCTCGACCGTTGTCTTCAACGCGAATCCCGTTGGACTCGGTAATGGTGACGTGAATGGTGTCGCAATGTCCAGCTAACGCTTCATCAATGGAATTGTCGACGACCTCGTACACGAGGTGGTGCAGGCCGCGTACACCCACGTCTCCAATGTACATGGAAGGGCGCATCCGCACGTGTTCCATACCCTCGAGGGCTTGGATGTTGCTTGCGTCGTATTGGTTGGATTTTTGGGGTTGGTTTACTTCCTCGTTCAAGTGTTCTTCCGCCATGGTATCGATCTTTCAATTTGGTCGAGGCTGGTTGCCTCGTTCATGACTTTAAAAATACCATGAAACACTTGAAAATACTGAGGTTTTCGCGCCAAAATTAGGGTCAGTTTTCCACAGGAATTAACAGGTTCCTCACAGATGTGTACCGGTGATTAAAACGCGTAGTTGAAACCCAGTTGGAGGCGAATACCTTGGCTATTGTAACCGACAAACAAAGGATTGGGACGATTGAGTAAATTCTCACCAGAAATCCAAGCGTTCAGGCGCGCGTTGTAGATGTAACGAACGTTCAATCCCCAGTTTGCAAAATCATCCATATCGTACGCAAAACCAACCAAGCTTTGCGAAGCATTGTCCATGATTCCCATGTCTGTTGTCGTCAATTCTGACGCTTGGATGCCTTGTCTTCCAGCGAATAAATCGATGTGGGTTGTGATGTGGAGTTTTTCTTTGAAGGTGTGACCTGCTTGTAAACTCAACTCGAATTGGGGCAAGTTCCATGCAGCCATTTCACTCCATGTTGAGTCTTGAAACAGGTACGTGTGTTGGGAGACATGCCCGGCGAATTCGGTCGCAGGACTCATTTTCCACGTGGCGTTGGCCGCCAAAGTGGCGATGTTCATGTCTTGGTAAAGCGGTCGAAATCCTGCTCCTGATCCATATGGGTCGTTTGGAATCCAGAACAAATGCTGATCGTGCTTGACGAATTGTGCACTCAATTCAAAGGCTACGGCTGAAGTAATGGAGCCGCGCATGCCACCCTTTGCTCGAATTCCCTCGTACGTATTATTCCAAACGATGTTGGTGTCGGGAGCGGGCATGAACGGATTCTCTTCAAGGGCGGTTTCGTATCGGTTTTGAATGACTCCACCGTTGAGTTCGATGTAAGGCACAAACAAATTCTGCAGTAGCCCGACAGAAGCTTTGAATTCGGGAATGAAAAGGAAAGGGCGGTTTCCTTGGGCATCGACCCATAATCCGAAACCAAACTCCGTCGCTACGGCACTAAATGATTTCGATACTTTCGGATGCAGATCGAAAATTGCCTGTTTTTGAGGAGGCAAGATGAATCCTTCTTCTTGTCGATTGAGGCGATCGATGTTGTTGTGAATCACGAGTTCCACAGGGGTGCCTTCCAATTCACCTCGCAATCGAAGTCGTGTGTCGATGTTGTGTTCTGATGCGTTGCGATCGGTCCAAAACATCCCGTATTCGGTCACTGCTGAAACGTTCCAGTTCCGACCCGGTTTATTGGTTGTGCTGAATTGGGCTCGGTTCTTCCAGCTGTGGTAGATCGTCGAATCTCCGAGCGGGAAGAGTGAGGAATCTGACGGTTCAAAACCCGCCACTCGTCCGTAATAGCTGATGCGGTCCCGTTGATATGCCGAAGAAAACTCAGCGCCCGCATACTGAAAGAACCGCTTATACCAACCCTCGGCACTCGTGTGGCTGAATTGGTCCGGCGTTTCGACCAACACCTCTGGGCGACTGGGGAAGCCCCCTCGGGTGGATTCATGTTGGAATTCCGTACCCCAGCTTTTATTGCGCGAGCGCAAATCGGAATAATTGACGCGAACGACTGGACTGAGGTAATTTCCCATCCCCACCTCCGCGAATCCCCGGTAGAGCCGGGGCAGTGGTTCTTCAATTTTCAAGCGCTTGGCTTTTTGCAGTTCCCATGTAGGTTGCACATTCAAGCGTTTGGGCAATACCGGATAGTTAAATGTTGGTTTCGTCGTTTCGATGCGAGCCGGTTGCGGCCAATGCATTTCCTTGTGCGCATCGCGCAACAGCACTTCACGATCACCCACAAAGGTGACATTCAATCCCAACGTGTCTTCAGTCATGCGAGCCGGGTTGGCTGAAAGCAAAATGCAGAAGTGGCAAGCAGCCGAAAGGGTGATGATTCGATACATGATCATTCGGTGATTGGAGATTCAACGTTGGTGGAGTCGGATGGTGCAGGATTCAATGCCTCCAGTTCGAGACGGTCGATGGTGGTCAATTTGGCTGTTGCCTTCGAGCGAATTTCTTCTACTTGCACAAATTCAAGGATGCTTTCGGCGGTAGCACGCGCTTGGAACCAATCTTCCATGGCGATGTACGTGTCCACCAGCAAAAGGAAGGCTTCGTGTTTCCAACGATCGTAATTGGCATACGCTTCGATGAATTCAAAGATGGCTTGTTCGGTTTGTTCGAAGGCACCGTTGTTAAACTCCATCTGACACAAGAGGAATTGGCATTCTGCGCCTCGTGTGCCTCCGTGGTTTGCAACGGATTGTAAATCGGGACGTGCGGCCTCGAAGGCATTGGCTTCGAAATGAATTTTACCGCGCCAGTACCGCGCCGTCCGAACAATGTCGTCCGGGGTATTGGGGTGGTCAATCACGGTGTTCGCGTATTGGAGGGCCTCGGCGGTTTCCTCGAGAAGATAGTGGCATCGCATCAGGCCAATGCGCGCCTCCAACGCGTTTTCTTGGAGGACACTTGTACGTTCCAACGTTTGGTAGTGCATTTTGGCACCGGCCAAATCTTGCGCATTCCAAGCAATGGTAGCTGCCCCCAGCGCCGACGGCTCAGTGAAATCGTTGACAGGGGAAGCGAGCACGGTTTCGAATGCCTGCCTCGCCAGATCCGTTTCGCCCAGATCATAGGCGCAATTCCCTTGGAAAAAGTGCGCCTCCGTCCAAAAACGTCCTTGGTGGTAATCGGCGATGTATTCACCAAGTCGGAGCAAAGCTTTTTCGCAATCGCGCTCCATCGCGGCGTCACGAGCCGCATTGAACAAGCGTTCTTCAATTTCATCGGTATTCAGGCCTACACCTGAAGGCAAATCACCCAGGAGCCCGCGATCAATTAACACCGGTTCTACCACATTGTAAGCGTCACTAGCGATGGGATCGTTACCAAATTGTGAGCGGATCAAATCCCACAACCGCAAGACTTCTTCTGAATCATTTTGTTTCATGGCGATCAAGCATAAATCGACCAATGCATTTTTACTTTTCACCGCCTCTGGATAGCCATCTCGCAATTGGTTGAGGTGGATTCTGGCGGACTCGATGTTGTTGATGCCAATTTCTGCGCGTCCCAAGGCATACAATGCTTCCGGCAGATAGGTTGTGGTCGTTTCGGTTCCGATGAGGGCGAGAAGTTCCGCGATTTGATCTTGGGGTTGGTTCATCGTTTCGAAACAAGTTGCCCGTTGGAATCGTGCATAGGCTTCGTCTTGTTCACTTTCGGAAATAACAGTGCCGTAATACTGCGCAGCGGACTCAAATTCTTTGTTGGCAAAGAAGCAGTCGGCAACGCGCAACTTGGCGTCGAGTTGTTTAGCCAATTTCAATTTTTCCGTGGCTTTGAGGTAACTGCGGAATGCACTCAAGGCATCGAGGTATTTTCCTCGCTTGAACAATGCATAACCTCTGGCGTACATGCCATCCGCGTAATACGCGCTTTTGAATGAGCCGGGACTTGATTCAAATGCCGCATAATGTGCCGTCGCTCCCGTGAAGTCAGCTTGGTTGTAGCGAGCTTCTCCTTGCCAAAAATGTGATTCTGCTGCTAAAACAGGATCGTACGGATAGGTGCGCGCATCTTCAAAGTAGGCATGACACTGAGCGTAATCAGCTGAACGGAACAGTTCAACTCCTCGATTGAATGTAACGAGTTGGTAGGCTCGCTTGACTTCGGGCGTTTTGTTTTGAATTTGATTCAATGCCTCGAGCGCACGATCGTAGTTTTTCGAAGACATGTACACTTCGAGAAGAAAGCCGTACGCCTCATCCCGTCGCCGCGAATTCGGATAATCATCCAGATAGCGTTCGATAGCGAAGACGGCATCGTCAAAGGGGTTGAAGGTCAACTCGTAAGCAAGTTTGGCATAATTGAACAAGGCATCTTCTTGAATGTCGAGGTCTTGGTCAAATTCGGCTGCTTTTTTGAAGGCGGTCTTCGCTTTTTCTTTTTCTTCCAGTGCCAGGTAGCATGCCGCTGTATGATAATGAGCCAATTGCGTCATTTCATCAGTCTCCCTCACGACCAACGCAAAACAATTCAGGGCTTTCAAATGGCCGCCCGTTTTGTAGTAGGTATAGCCCATTTGGTAAGCGAAATCCCGCGTCCGTCCATACCCTCGCGTTTCATGGTAGGCCTCCTCTAAATATGGCAACGCTTCTTCAAAACGCTTCAATCGGTACAAAGCATCGCCAACGAGCCGGGAAATATCAGCTCGCTGGGTATCGTTGAGTTCAATTTCTTCAGAAAACACGACCGGTGCGTATGCGATCAAGCGATCATACTGCTCGGTTTCATGCAAAAGCTGGGCGATGTAAATGGGGACGACTTTCTTCAACCCTGGGGCTTCGGCCAACGATTCGAAGCCTTCAAGGGCCACTTGAGGCTGGCCTTTGAGGTATGAAATGTGGCTGAAGTAATATTGCGCAGCTTCACGGTACATGCCCGCGTCTTGTCCACCCTCCATGACGGCAAACAAATCGAGCCGTGCTTCGTCGTAGGCTTCCAATTCAAACCTTGCGTGCCCGCGCTTAAACTGCATTTCCAATTTTTGGGCCGGCTTCATCCGGAGGGTGTTCAAATTGTCAAAAG
>JBMSHA010000062.1:0-8799 GCA_049416245.1 Flavobacteriales bacterium
ACTTTTGACGCTGATGATTCCCGTGAGGGTTTCTTGGACGATGGTGTTCGAATCCGCGACTTGATCTTGTGTTCGTTTGGATAATTTCCGAATGAAACGCCCAAACAAAATGGCCGCGATGATCATCACCGGAAGCGTGGCCAGCATGAGCAATGTCAATGTCACGGAGAAATAAAGCAATGCCAAGATCCCTCCCACAATGATGATGAGTTGGCGCAACAATTCCGCTAGGGTGGTGGTGAAAACATCTTGAATGGCTGTGATGTCTGCGGAAACGCGGCTGTTCAGGTCGCCGACACTGCGGGTATCAAAAAACCGCATGGGCATGCTTACGATGGCCTCAAACGCATCCCTTCGCATGGCGAGCATCATGTCCTCGGTCATTTTAGCAAAAAGCAAAACGCGCCCGAAACTTAAAACGGCTTGATCGGTGAGGACTCCGAGTATGAGCCAACCAATTTGGGTGAGGTTGTTGAGGTCAATTTGCAGCAGCGCCATCGGAGACTCCACTTGCGTTTCTTGACCAGCTGCCGTGCCCACTCCGCCGAGTTGTCCCCACAGTCGGGTCACCAACAAGGTCAAGACCCCGCTCAAGCTGATGATCAACACCCCGAGAGCATATCCCCAGGCGTGAGGCCTCAGGTATTGGCCCATTTTCCGGACAGTCCCCCTATTTTTCCAGCTAAATTTGCGCGGTTCTTGTGCCTCTGATTGCATGATGCAGCGAAATTACGGTTTCGATGGACGCTGCCGCGTTTTGGGAAAGCGGAAATTTTATTTGGTATGGGTTTGGTAGCATGATTTCTATGCCTATCTTTGCCCTCCCGAATTCGAGAGGGTTTTCTCGCGGATTCGCAAACTGAACTGCTATGAAAAGGACATTTCAACCTTCTGTACGCAAGCGTCGAAACAAGCATGGTTTCCGCAAGCGCATGTCATCTGCAAACGGACGCAACGTTTTGAGCTCGCGTCGTGCGAAAGGCCGCAAGAAGTTGTCTGTGAGTTCAGAGCGCCGCCACAAAGGCATTGAGCGTTAAGGACTACCATTCGGAAGACTTGTCCGTTCCACGGACATTGAACATAAAAAAAGGGAGCCGCGAGGTTCCCTTTTTTTATTGGATGCATTCAAGGGGTGAACTCCACCGGACCAAAAACCACCCACATTGAGGGGCCCTCTTCAGGTTGGACCTTGCACGATTTCAGCTGAAAGGTTTGATCACGGAGGCTTACGGCCAAACCATCGAGGATCGCTTCATCGGGTCCACGCCATTTCACCCGGATCTCTTTCCTGAAATCCAAACCCGGGCCGAGCGCCTTAAAAACCGATTCTTTGGCTGCCCACAGAGCGCATAATCCATCCAAGGCATCGCCCACATCGTCGATCTCGTCCAAACTCAGAAAGCGTTCGGCAATTCCCTTCAATTGCGGGCGTTCTGCCTCAATGTCGCACCCCACAGCGCGTTGACTTGACGTGACGGCGACATAACAAATGCCTTCTCGGGTGTGATGCGCAATGCTCAAAAACCCCAGTTCTGAATCCATAAACTCAGGTTTTCCATCCGCATTGTGCACGATTGATGCCTGGGCCAACCTTCCAGGCATCCGCTCCATGGCAGCATCGACCGCAGCGTGTTCAAGTTGTCGATGGGCAGAAAATTCAGCGAGGACACGCGCTGGGAAACGATTTTGTGACGAGGCCCAGGCGGCGAGTTCATCTTGCTGAGCGGAGAAAGAACCCACGATGAGGTTTGGCATCTGAACTTGCAAAATCTCTTTAAATTCGGGCATTGGCGGATGGTTGGTGGGTGCGAAAGTAATTTTGTTTGTTGTATTTTTGTGCTCGAAATCAACGCCTTATGAGCACAACATTGACAACGGAATACTTGCCGTACAAAGTAAAGGACATCAGCCTCGCTGAATGGGGACGAAAAGAAATTCGATTGGCAGAAGCCGAGATGCCGGGATTGATGGCGTTACGGGAGCAATACGGAAAGGAAAAACCATTGAAAGGCGCACGCATTGCGGGTTGCTTGCACATGACCATCCAGACTGCGGTGCTCATCGAGACGCTCGTCGAGCTGGGAGCGGATGTGACGTGGTCTTCATGCAACATTTTCTCTACCCAAGATCATGCCGCCGCGGCCATTGCGGCTGCCGGAATTCCCGTTTACGCATGGAAGGGCATGAACGAGGAAGAGTTCGATTGGTGCATTCGTCAAACGCTGTTTTTTGGCGCAGACCGCCAACCGCTGAATTTGATTTTGGACGACGGAGGCGATTTGACCAACATGGTGTTGGATGAATTTCCCGAGCTCGCAGACGGGATCAAGGGACTTTCTGAAGAGACGACTACCGGCGTTCTGCGTTTGTACGACCGCATGAAAGCAGGCACACTGCCCATGCCAGCGATCAATGTGAATGATTCGGTGACCAAGTCGAAGTTCGACAACAAGTACGGCTGCCGTGAGTCTGCAGTGGATGCGATCCGTCGGGCAACCGATGTGATGATGGCCGGTAAAGTGGCAGTGGTTGCAGGTTATGGCGATGTAGGTAAGGGAACAGCGGAGTCCTTCCGCAATGCCGGTTGCCGCGTAATCGTCACTGAGATTGACCCCATTTGCGCGCTCCAAGCGGCGATGGATGGCTACGAGGTGAAGCGCATGGCAGACGCGGTTGTGGAGGGAGATATCATCTGCACAGCGACCGGAAACAAGGACATCATCCGAGGCGAACACTTCGAGGCGATGAAGGATAAAGCGATTGTATGCAACATCGGCCACTTTGATAATGAGATCGATGTGGCTTGGTTGAATGCCAATCACGGTTCTACCAAGGATACCATCAAGCCGCAGGTTGACCTTTACAATGTGAACGGAAATGACGTCATTTTGCTTGCGGAGGGTCGTCTTGTGAACTTGGGTTGTGCGACTGGCCATCCGAGCTTCGTGATGTCGAACTCATTCACGAATCAAACATTGGCCCAATTGGAATTGTGGAACAATGCCGGTGCGTACAAGAATGAGGTGGTGACTTTGCCCAAGCACCTCGACGAAGAAGTGGCGCGCTTGCACTTGGCGAAAATCAATGTTGAGTTGGAGACGCTTACGCAAGAACAAGCGGATTACATTGGCGTGCCGGTGAACGGTCCATTCAAATCAGACTTGTATCGCTACTGATCTTCAGCATGCGTTGGATCTCAAATTTGCGTGAATTCGTCCGGTCTCAACCGGACGTTTTCCGTTTTTTACTCTTGGGATTCGGCGGGTACATCGTCTGGCACCTGAGTTACGAGACGTACTTGAAGCCGGCTACCCTGCTGGATGAGTACATCACCGAAAATCTCATCGTTGTAACCGAAGGATTGTTGGGTTCGGTGGGTTATGAACCTGTGGCGTTTTTTCAAGAAAACGATGGGCCCTTTCGCAATCGCGTGGGCATCCACGGAGCGCAAGGCGTTTTTGTTGGGCCTTCGTGCGATGGGGTGGTGCTGTTTGCGCTGTTTGCCATTTTCATCCTTTCGTTTCCGGGGCGTTGGACCCGAAAATTGTGGTTCATCCCCGCGGGCATTGCCGCCATTCATGCCGCGAATATTTTTCGCATCATCAGTTTGTTGATGATCCAGTTGTATTTGGGGGAAGAGGCGCTCAAGTTCAACCACGATTACACCTTCACTGTCTTTGTGTACAGCATCATTTTCGCGCTTTGGTATGGATATGCTGTTGGCGCTGGGTTTGGCCTTGGTCGTTCGAAAACACCTGCGTCATGACCACAGCCGCCGCCCGTCTCAAGCCCATTTTGCCGCGACGGAGACCGTGGTGGCTGCTCGTGCTCGCGGGCATGTTGGTATTTGGGTTCTACCAAGAGCGTGCAAAAATCCAATTGAACCATTACATCCAAGTGATGGAAACTCATCCGGAGCTGCAGAAAATGCCCTCGGAAGTGCGCGAAAAATGGTGGGATGCGAATCCACAGCCGAAACGGATTCACTACTACATCATGGAGAATACGTGGAACGGGTTTCACCGGTATTCATTGCGCGAATTGGGTTGGATGAAATGGTCCCTGAGTATTGGGATATTGATCGCTTTTTTTGCCTTGGATGCGCTGTTTCTGCGGACGACGGGGCATTTAAATCGTTGGCCCTGGTTGATTGTGATGTACACAATTGCGGGGTGCATCATGGTCGTCTTCATTGCACTGGTTCCCGGCAAAGCCGGGTATGGTGTGGCACACGAGTTTTTGGCCTTCCTTCAGTCGCCGTTGCCGTCGTTGCTTATCGTGCTCGTGCCTTCGCTGTTTGAGCGGATGCGATTGGAAGCACCTACGGATTGAACACCTGTAATATGGGGTCATTCCATTGGGTCGCGTACCGGTGCAATGGGTAAATGGCATCCCCGGAAACTACGGATCCGTCAATGATGAGCCATTCGGAATTGCTGCAAGGATCGGTGATCAGCAAACCATCTTCTGCCACTTCCACTTGACAGCCAGCCGGAATATCCGCCGTCGCGTGACGGTCAAGTGCCACGAATTGGTCCAAGGTGTACCGATACAAAATGATTCCTTTGGAGCCGCCGCTCACAAGCACGTGTCCACTCGGCACCGATAAATCGATGTATGCCGGAAGGTTCACGTTCACAGAAAAATCCACAGGTACATAAGGAATAAACTGCTGCGGATCGTTGCAACGGGACTGGACCAAGACAGCTGCCAACAGGGCAAAGCCAAAAACATGAAGGAAGCGTTTGGTATTCATACTGGGGTTGCATTTTTCCGCAACCCCAGTGGATCCTTGGGTTTGCCTGCCTGAAATTCCTTCAAGTATCGCGGTTCGAAATACGCCACATCTTCAAATGTTTGCGCTCGAAACGCTGCCAATGCGGGCTTGCGCAGGAAGGCAGCTTGGGGATGTGTGCTCTTGAATTGCCAAGCCTGTGCCGGGTCGCCGAGCAGCGTCTCGGTTTTGTCAGCGGCATCTCCAATCACGAAAGCAGCGCCGGAAACGGCTGGAAAAAGTTCGTTCATCGAAGCCTTGGCTTCCAAGATGAGGGCACGGGTCTCATCCAATGCTTCGACAAAATCTCCTCGGCGCGCGAAAGTTTGGGTGTATACCTCGTCCCGGCGGGCATCCATCACGGCGATGATGGGGGAGCCATCCGAAACGGATTCCAAAGCCTCGTAGGCTTGAATCTCCAAGCTGTTGATAGCGATGAGCGGGATTCCCATGGCATGGCACAAACCTTTTGCTGTTGAAACGCCGATGCGCAGACCGGTGTAACTTCCCGGACCGGCGCAAACCGCAACCGCACTGAGGTCTTGAGGGGTTTTTCCAAGCGCATCGAGTGCTTCCGAAATCATGGGCAAGAGATGCGAGGCGTGCACGTGCTGCTTGTCGCATTTCTGCGCCGCGTGAAGGAGCCCGTCACTCGAAAACAGGGCCACCGAACAGGAAAGGGTGGAAGTCTCGATGCCCAGGATAAGCGGGTTCATTCCTTATCCGTTGAAGGTTCCTCCTCAATCTCCACAAAATCGCCGTCCTCCAAGGTGCGGGATACGCTTTGGTACGGACCCGTAATGACCGTTTCATCGGCTTCCAATCCGCTGATGACGGCAATGAATCGGTTGTCCTGGATGCCGGTTTCAACCAACCGCCAAGCGACGGAACCGTCTTCATTCAGCACAAATACGCCCAATTCACTTTCGTCCTCTCCGTCTACTTTTTCGCGGGTGGTGACCGATTGGATGGGGATGGATAATGCGGAATTGGCTTCCCTTGTTAAAACGTCCACTTTCGCGCTCATGCCGGGCCGGAAGGGTGAATTGGCTCCTACCTCATCTGCCAACATCTCGGCATAGCTCTCGGGCAATAGCCGAACTTTCACCGAGAAATTCGTGACTTGATCCATGGCAAATCCGTTGAGGCCCGCATTAAGAGCAGTGTTGCCAATTTCCGTCACCACACCGGCAAATGTTTGGTCGAGGTACGCATCCACTTCCACCTCCGCCGCATCGAGCATTCCTACACGAACGATGTCGCTTTCGTTCACCTCCACGTCGACTTCCATGATGCTCAAATCCGAAACTTTCATGACCACTTCGCCGGCCGTAAATCCGTTGCCTTGAACGCTTTCTCCCACTTCTTTGACCAACGCTGTCACGGTGCCAGACTGGGGCGCCAGCAAGGTGGTTCGGCTGAGGTTGTCGCGTGCTTCTTGCACGGACGCCTCTGCGCTGGAAATAGCGAATTCTGCGCTTCGGATGCTCTCGGTAGCAGAGGTGAGGGTGGCCTCTGCGCTGCGAAAGTTGGCTTCGGCGTTATCGTAATCGGCTTGGGAGATGACCCGGTCTTGGAACAACTGCTGTGTGCGTTCCCAACTCTTGCGGGCCGCGAAAAATTGGGCGTCGGCTTGTGCTTGCTGAGCACGTGCCGAGGCAAGGTTCGATCGAGCGCTATTGGCCGCCGCTTGGGCACGATTGAGCGCAGCTTCGTACAAGTCGGGGTTG
Source organism: Flavobacteriales bacterium (assembly GCA_049416245.1). Classification (GTDB taxonomy): domain Bacteria; phylum Bacteroidota; class Bacteroidia; order Flavobacteriales_D; family Sanyastnellaceae; genus UA16. Next base: position 6,505 of record JBMSHA010000062.1, read on the forward strand.
ATCTGCACAAGCAGATCGCCTTTCTCCACGCGATCGCCTTCTTTGACCGGAAGGGCGATGATTTGGCCACTGACTTCAGCGGTGATGTTCACTTCCGTTTCAGGCTGAATTTTTCCAGAGGCCGAAACACGCTCAATGATGTTTCGAGTCTGCACGGTTTCGACGCTGACTTTGGGCGTGTCCTCTTTCCCGCCCAAGAATTTGGCCGCAATGAGGAGGCCGATAATGACCACGCCCATGCCAATCCAGAATTTTTTCGTGAGTTTCATGCTTCGGAGTTATCTGAAAGTCATGGCCTTGCCCATGTAGAATTCGAGGATGCGGCTTTTGAAGGCCAGATCGTATTTCGAGCGGAGGGCATTGACGCGTGCGTTGTCAAAGAGGGTTCGAGCATCAGCGTAATCGATGGCCGTGGCGGCACCGGCTTCATACCGTTTTTCGGTATTGAGGAAGGATCGTTCTGCTGCCGTAAGTGCAGCTTCTTGAGCGGAAGCATTCTCTTGGGCAGCGCGAGCATCTGCCCAAGCGGATTCGATGTTCGCGGTGAGCGTTTGGCGTGTTTGTTCGAGTTGGTATTGAGCGCGCAACGCATTCACTTCGGCTTGTTCAATGGATGACTTCACACTGAAATTATTGAAGATGGGCACACTCATCGAAAAGAATACGCTTTGATTGAAATTCTGGCTGAGTTGATCCGAAAACGGCGTGGTGATCAGGTTGTACACTTCTTGCTGGGCCACCAAGTCATACGCGGTAGAGTCATCGACCACTAGTGATCCCAAAACGAATTCCTCGAGGGACGGCGGCCCATCGATGGAGCGTGATGCGCCGGAATACCCCGTGCCGAAGTTGTAACTGGCGAACACGCGGGGATAGCGACCGGTTTTGGCAATGTCCAATCCGAGGTGAGCATCTTCTACCTGCAACTCCGCTTGACGTATTTCGGGAAACGAGCTCAAGGCATAAGCCACCGCTGCCGCCGGTGAAGCGGGCAGATCGGCGCGTGCAAGGTCTTCATCAGACGGTCGAACGCATTCGAAATCGCTTGTTTCGGAGGCGGGCAATTGGAGCAGTTGGACCAGGTTGAGTTTGGCTAAATTCAATCCATTTCGGGTGGAAACAATGGTCGCCTCGTCTGCTGCCAATTGCGCTTCCACATCGTACAAATCGAATTCAGCCGCAGCCCCTGCATTTACCAAACTGCGCATTCGGTCCACCTGACGGGCCGTCGCCTGCCGATTGAATTCGGCAACCCGAACAAATTCTTCTTGGAAAAGCACATTCAAAAACGCTCCAGCAATCGTGAGAACCACATTGTTCTCGGCTATTTCTCGGGCAGCCGTGGCGGATAGTTCGGACAGCTTTGCACGCCTCAGGTTGAGGTGATTTTGAAATCCATTGAACAACACCATTCCGGTAGACAAACCGAAGCTGTTTGATCGAATGGCGGAAGATTCGACAAACTGGTTGGTGAACGGATCAATGGTTCGGCCAAAGTTGTAGCCGTGGGAAAGGTTGCCGTTCAGGTTGGGTAAGAATGCTCCGCGGGCGGATTGGGTGCCGATGGTCGCACTGGTCTCGCCGAGTTCACCCAATTTGATTTGTAGGTTGTGTTCAAATGCGTGGTCTAAGCATCGTTGGAGCGTCCATGCATTTTGAGCAGTACCGTGTTGGCTTGCGGATGCTGTCATCCATGCTATGACCAGTACAAGCCACCTGCAGACGCGGACAAGAGTTATAAATCGGAGCATGAACAAAATTAACGCTTTGCGCTTGTCCCTGAACGATTTATCAGTAATTGGTAACTCGGACTGAGATCCGGCGATTGGCCTCCACTTCTTCCGGAGTTTTGGGATTCGGATAAAGTAAATCCTGATGACCGCGGCCTTCGACTGCCAATCGCTGAGCGTCTACACCCGAACTGACCAGGTATTGAAAAACAGCTCGTGCCCGGTTTCTGCTCGCGCGGTCGGCTGAATTCACGTTTTGCTCGTCATGTTCGTGCCCGATGATGGCCAGTGCCACTGTCGGGTGAATTTCAATGAAATCCAGCAAAGCCTCCAAGGCGGGGATGGATGTGAAATACAACTCCTCCGTACCGGGCATGAATTCAATGGCGGGTAGCGCGGCTTCCAAACCAACAGCCAGAGGTTCCAACCGGATCGTATCCGCAACGATTTCCGGATCGGCATAGACATAATCTGAATACAGCATGAAGTCAGATTCCACACACAACCGACCGTACCGGCGATACGGTACCAAACTCATCGTTGTATCTTCATCGATGCGCAATTT
>JBMSHA010000063.1:0-8773 GCA_049416245.1 Flavobacteriales bacterium
CTTCGATCCCACGGGCATGGATGTTTTGACGTTTGATGTAGCGCACCAGGTGTATGCGTCGTATGTCGACGGTTTGGAAGTGTGGGGCCGGCCGGGTGGAAGCGATGGTTGGACCATTTTGTGGTCCGCGTACGGTTCTGATTTGGCGGTGGACGGCTGCTATACTTGGTTTTGGTACGATACGGGAGGAAGCATTGCCTGGGAAAATCACGCGGTTGCTTTGCCCGAGGAATGGATTGGAGGTGATGTGACTTGCTTGGAATTGGCTTTTGTCAACGTGGGCGGTTACGGAAACCACACTTGGATCGATAACGTCAACCTCGGCTCCACCAATTCGGTTCAAATGGGAGAGGCACCGATGCATGCGCAATTGTTCCCCAATCCGAACGCCGGTTCATGCACACTCCTTGTACCGGAGCATGCCGTGGGTGCTGAATTTATTGTCATTGATAGGGCCGGCCGAGTGGTGGTCCGCGACCGCCTGTCATCTGCTCGGACTTCGTTGGATTTACCGCTGGCACCGGGGATGTATACCTTGCAGGTGGACGGTTTGTCGGCGATTCACTGGGCCATTCGATAAATGCATTCGCAGAATCGGATGGATTTGACAAGAGCAACGGTTGACGAACCGAATGAACAACGCGCACCCGGAAACTGGCTGTTTGAATCTTCGTACATCATTTTGGATACGCGCTCACCGGGGGAATTCGAAAAGGGGCACATTACGGGCGCTGCGTCGTTCCCGCTGTTTGATGACGAGGAGCGCGCTGCCATCGGGACCCTCTATAAACAACGAGGGAAAGACCGAGCCGTGGAGAAGGGGTTTGAATTGGTCAGTCCCAAATTGGCTGAATTTGTGGCGCGGGCACAAGTGCTTTTCGATGATCAACCCACGCCGCAGCCTCTGGTGGTCCATTGTTGGCGCGGCGGCATGCGTTCCGGTTCTGTTGCGTGGCTGCTCGAACAACACGGTATTCCCGTCATAAAACTCATCGGAGGGTACAAGGCCTACCGTCAGCAAGCGCGATTGGATTTTGCGACCATGGCAACCCTCCGGGTACTGGGAGGGATGACGGGTGTGGGGAAAACGCAAATCTTGAAGGCGATGGCGCAGCGAGGAGCTCAAGTGATTGATTTGGAAGGATTGGCAGGTCATTTGGGGTCTGCTTTTGGGAATTTGGACCGCATTCCGCAGCCAACTTCCGAACAGTTTGGCAACGATTGCCATCGGGCAATGTGCGCCTGCGATTCAAACCGACCGATTTGGATGGAAAACGAGAGTCGGGTCATCGGTCAGGTGCATTTGCCACAAGATTTATTCGATGCACTGAGGGCTGCGCCTGTTTGGGCGGTGGAGCGAACGTTGGAGGAGCGGGTGGATGAAACCTGTCGTGTATATGGTGATGCCGATTTGGATGCTTTGAAAGCTGCGTTTGGTCGGATACAAGACAAACTTGGAGGTTTGGCTTTTCGTGAGGCGACCGAAGCCTTAAATCGCGGTGATTTGCAAAAGGCCGCAGCTATAGGTTTGACTTATTATGACAAACTCTACCGCCACACCCGTGCGCGATATCCTCGTGCGCATTATCACGTCGTGGACGGACGCGGCCTCTCTTTCGAAGCGATTGCAGACTGCGTCATGGAGCAGACTCAATCAGCTTGAGCGCAGGTTGCCTTAAACTTGCACCTCAATTCAGCACCCATGGACCCCATTCGATTGACCCAATTTTCACACGGAGCCGGTTGCGGTTGCAAACTTTCGCCGGCGGTTTTGCATGAAATCCTCTTGGGCGTTGACCGATCAGAGGTTTTTCCCAACCTCATCATCGGCAACGACACCAAGGACGATGCAGCGGTCATGGATCTGGGCGACGGTACGGGCATTATTTCAACAACGGACTTTTTCATGCCCATCGTCGACGATCCCCGCACGTTCGGGCGCATCGCCGCGGCCAATGCCATCAGTGACATCTATGCCATGGGCGGAACACCGCTCATGGCCATTGCCATCCTAGGCTGGCCGTTGGGTAAAATTCCGGAGCATGTGGCAAGTGAGGTGGTTGATGGGGGACGGTCGATTTGTTCCGAGGCTGGGATTCCATTGGCCGGGGGGCATAGCATCGACAGTCCGGAGCCTATTTTCGGATTGGCGGTTACAGGCCGCGTCCCGCTTGCGCAACTCAAAGCCAACGCCGCAGCTCAACCCGGGGATCGGTTGTACTTGACCAAAGGCCTCGGCGTAGGAATGGTGACTACTGCCCAAAAGAAGGGAGTGGTGGATTCAGCGGACTTGGAATTGGCCGTGGCTTCCATGCAGCAATTGAACAAAGTGGGAGCAGAGCTCGCTGGAATTGATGGAGTGCACGCGCTCACGGATGTTACGGGATTCGGTCTATTGGGTCACTTGGTTGAAATGTGCGAGGGATCCGGTTGGCAGGCGCAAATTGATGCGTCAGCGATTCCGCAATTGGCCGAGGCGCGACTGCGCATGTATCATGAAGCTGGCTGTGTACCAGGGGGAAGTCGCCGGAATTGGGCGAGCTACGGAAAGCGCGTCGGGGCTTTAGCAGCAGGATTTGAGCGGGATCTGTTGTGTGATCCTCAGACAAGTGGTGGACTCCTCGTTGCCGTGAGCGCTGAGGCGTCCGCGGAAGTTGAAGCCTTGCTTCAGCGGAACGGCTTGCCACATCAAGCCATTGGCCAATTCCTTCAAGCCCCGTGTTCCCCCACCGAGCCTTGCGTGGGGTTCATGGACTGAGTATGCAAAAAAAAACCGCCGACTCGAGTGAGCCGGCGGTTTGCCTTTCAGGACGAGACAGGTTCAGTATTAGTCCTTGCTTACAGCCAAGCTGTAGATGACCAATCCGAATCCGATTTTGTTGATGGCATCACCGATGTTGTAGACAACATCCATGTTCAGTCCGATTCCGTCAACGAAATCGTACCAACCGTCGGTACCAATCATGTAACCGAGTGGGTAGATACCCCAACCGATCAAGACAAACTTGCAGAGGATGCCGTGTGCGCGCTGAACGCCAGCAGAAGACTTGTCAGCCAACGCTTTTGCTTCACCGAACATGATCAGGTACACGATGTAGAAGTAGGCAATACCTGAGAACAAGCCCCACATAGCTGGACCCGTTCCGGTAGTGTATACCGCCTCTCCGAGGTAACCTGTAACAAGCATCACGACTGACGCCCAGATCAATTTCCAAAGCAGGCCTGTTTGCGCACCGGCTGCTTTCAAAATCAAGTAGAACTCAACGCACATCAACGGAACAGTCAATGTCCAGTCGACATAACGGAAGAACGTTGGCGACTCGCCTACTTCGCTCCAGTAGTCGCGCATGTAGTAGTAGTGAACAGCGGCAATGAAAGTGATCAATCCGCTTACCAACAAAGAAGTTTTCCATTTTCCTTCGACCATGTTGATCGAGAGGAAAAAGAATGCTGAAGCTGCCATCATGGCCATGCAGCCCACGAAGAACGTAAAGCCTACGTAGTCGTCTGCTGGCATCGCTTTAATTGCAGCAAGAATAAAAGAAGTCATGTGTTTGGGTTTTGGTTACAAATAGTTATCGTGTCCTGAAAACAAGCATTTAACATCTGCTAACAGATTTTGTTCAACGCAATCTAAAGTTTGTTAAACAAAGACTTCAATTTAGTTATTAAACTTATGATTTTAAGTTGTTTATAAGTTCAAAAAGAAGGTGGGTGGGGAGGCCCATGACCGTAAAATACGATCCTTTCATAGCCTCAACTCCGGCAAACCCGATCAAATCTTGTACTCCGTACGCACCTGCTTTATCGAGCGGTTGGTACTGATCCACATAATGAGCGATCAACTCCGGTGCGAGTGATTTGAACGTCACTTCACACGTGTCGACTGCGGATAGGATGCCTTTTTCTCGCGTCGTGACGGCAATGCCCGACGCGACCGTGTGTGTTTTACCACTCAAGCGCTGAAGCATACTGATGGCTTCATCCCGATCGTGTGGTTTTTGCAAATCCCCTCCTTCCAACAGCACAATGGTGTCCCCAGTGATCAATACGTCCCGATCTTCCAGCTCGTCCAGATAGGCTTCGGCTTTTAAGCGGGTGACGTATTCCGCGATCTCCGGCCCCTTGAGTGTGGATGGAAATGATTCATCGACCTCCTTCAACCAAATGACGGGGTCGAGTTCGAGGCCTCGGACCAATTCCAGGCGGCGCGGTGATTGGCTGGCCAAAATGACGCGGCGACCGTTCAAATGTGGGTATAGCATGGTGCAAAAATACCGGTTCCGCAGCTCGCCGCTCCGGAGGCGTCGAACTACCTTTGCGACCTTCTGTATTTCTGCTCACAACGCCTCATGCAACACCAACGCATCCTCATCCTAGATTTTGGATCTCAATACACCCAACTCATCGCGCGCCGCGTGCGGGAGTTGAACGTTTACTCCGAAATCATTCCTTGGAACCAATTCACGGAAGTGCCAGTGGATGTGAAAGGCGTGGTGCTCAGCGGTTCGCCGCACAGCGTGCGAGATGAAAACGCTCCGCGACCCGACTTGTCTCCCATGCTGGGCCAGGTCCCGGTGTTGGGGGTTTGCTATGGAGCTCAGTATTTGGCGCAAACCCATGGCGGTTCGGTTGAAGCTTCTGATTCACGGGAGTACGGTCGGGCCAATTTGGCGCATGTGCAAAACGTGGACCCATTGCTGCAAGGAATTCCTGTTGAATCGCAAGTGTGGATGAGCCACGGGGACACCATTTTGTCCATCGGCGATCAATTTGAGACGATTTGCAGCACCCATGATGTGAAATTCGCGGGTTTCCGAGACATTTCCCGTCCGGTTTGGGGCATTCAGTTTCATCCCGAAGTGTGGCACAGCACGGATGGGCCGCGGCTATTGAAAAACTTCGTTTTGGATATTTGCGGTTGCTCAGGCGATTGGACACCGGCAAGTTTCGCCGACGAAACCGTGGCGAACTTGCGCACCCAAATTGGCAGCGACCGCGTGATTTTGGGACTCAGCGGCGGGGTCGATTCTACGGTAGCCGCCGCGCTTCTGCACCGCGCAATCGGAGATCAATTGCATTGCATATTCGTCGACAACGGCCTATTGCGCAAAAACGAATTTGCAGAGGTGTTGGCGTCGTATGAAGACATGGGCTTGCAAGTAAAGGGCGTTCGTGCGGCCGATCGGTTTTTGGAAGCGCTGGCGGGTGAATCGGATCCTGAAACTAAGCGGAAAGCCATTGGAAAAGTCTTTGTAGACGTTTTCGATGACGCATCCAAAGAGGTGGATGGTGCGAATTGGCTGGCTCAAGGAACGATTTATCCCGATGTGATTGAAAGTGTGAGCGCGACAGGCGGGCCATCGGCGACCATCAAGAGCCACCACAATGTAGGCGGGCTCCCCGACTACATGAAACTGAAGGTGGTCGAGCCGCTGCGATTGCTTTTTAAAGATGAAGTGAGGCGGGTGGGCTATGAAATCGGAGTAAAGCCATCGATCTTGGGCCGTCATCCCTTCCCCGGTCCGGGGCTTGCCATCCGTATTCTCGGTGATATCACTGCCGAAAAAGTTCGGATTCTGCAAGAGGTAGACCACATTTGGATTCAAGGTTTGCGCGATGCAGGCCTATACGACGAGGTCTGGCAAGCAGGGGCGATCCTGCTGCCGGTCCAAAGCGTGGGCGTGATGGGGGATGAGCGGACGTACGAGCAAGCCGTGGCCTTGCGTGCGGTCACTTCGACAGACGGCATGACCGCCGATTGGTGCCATCTGCCTTATCCCTTTTTGGCCAAAGTCTCCAATGACATCATCAACAAGGTGCGCGGAGTGAATCGTGTGGTGTATGACATCAGTTCCAAACCGCCCGCGACCATCGAATGGGAATGACATGATTTGCATTCCTGCCGAAATTCCCCGAGTATTGAATAACAGCAATAATTCCGTGTGTTTTTGGGTTTTTAAATCAACGGCTGAGCGGGATCGGTTTGTGAAAGAATCCGCTGGCATGCAAAAAGATGAACGTACAGCTTTTTTTGATGCGCACCTTGCTTGATTTTCGCTCACTCCATGGGCATCCTTTGCGCGTCCTCGGGGCGGTTTTATTGATGACAATCCTTTGGGGTAACGCGCCGCTCGTTGCTCAAACGCAATACGCGGTATTGCCAGGCGATACCTTCTCTCGAATTGCCCGAGCGTATGGATTGTCTATCACCGAGCTGAAGGAAGCAAACCCAAACATCACGGCTGAACTTAGTCCCGGTGACCGCTTGTTGATTCCGCAGCTTCCGGAAGCCGCGCCCGCTCACCTGCCCGGTACAGGAGGACTGTGGCACACGGTTGAAGCCGGAGAAACCTTGTACAGCATTGGGAAATTGTACCAAATTCCTGTTCGGGAATTGGAACGATACAACCCCGCAGCAGCGCAGGGATTGTCCATAGGGGACGTCCTTGTGATTCGCCCAGAAGCTCCTCGGGAAGCCTTCGATGGACCGGGACCTGCAGATTCTCTTTCATCCCAACATGCCCTTCCCAACTTGCGAAAAGACACGTTGCGTGCGCTCATCATGCTTCCGTTCATGTTGGACGCGGATACCGTTCCTGGGGGGGATTACGATGCGAAAACGAGTCGATTGCGAGAAATTTCACTCGAATTTCTTCATGGAGCGGAGTGGGCGGCAGCGATGTTAAGTGATTCGGGATATGCCGTGTCTTTGCGGGTGATGGATACCGAGCCCGATTCTTTGGGCGTGTACGATTGGAGCGAATCGGACTTGGCGTGGGCGGATGTGGTGTTGGGGCCGCTTCGCAGGGAGCAGCTGGATTCGGTAAACAGTTTACTTGCAACTTCCAATACACCCCAATGGGTTTTGACACCCCAAAATCCCATTGTTTGGGATAAGCATCCATTGGCCTTCACGTTGGATCCCGTGTCCGAAGTTGGCATGCGCAGGTTGGGACAGCAAGCGGCACAGGCACATCCAGGAGCTACCGTATTGCTGGTGGAAACGCGGGGCAAGGATGCCCGAATGGAAGAGGCCTTTAAGTTGGGTTTTGAATCAGCACGTGCGCCGGAAACCGTTTTGCGTTCCATCCCGGCAAACGCCCAGTTTTGTGAAGGCTTGATCGCCGAATTGGATACGTCCAAATTAAATGTCATCGCTGTTCCTGCGGGTAAACCAGCGCAGTCCCTCATCGCCTACATTCAAACCGAACTGCAATTAGCCGATTCGTTTCCCGTGCAAGTCTATGGAAATGCGGACGCTCGTGATTTCGAGTTCTTGGAGCGGCGATTCTTGGAACGAGCGCATTGGACCATTCCGGTTTCGCAAGGAACGCGTTGGTCCGAAGCGTCAGTGGTTCAGCAGGTGAAAGCTTACCGTGCTGCTTACCGGACGGATCCTTCGTTGTATGCCTTGATAGCGTGTGATGCGCTTTTGGAATCGGCTAAGTGGCAAGGACTTCCTTGGCCTGTTCCGGTTTCCGTGTACTGCCAACCCGAGTGGGTTTGGGATCCTGCCAAAATGCGTTGGATGAACCACCGCTGGAGGATCGAAAAATTTGACATGGGAGGGTGGAGCGAGTCGCAGTGACGAAAGGCGTCAAATGCGATTGTCCACGAGATTGACTCCGGGATATTTCGCGGGGTCAAAGGTGAACGTGTTTGCTGGAACCGTTGCACGCGGCTTGAACGATCCAACATCGTAGGTTACATCGGTTCCTTCTCTGCCTTTAACCACGGCTCGTTTCAACTGCAGCGCACCTTCGTCAATGTACAGTTGAATGGTGTGGAACGGTTTCGACTCGGCATCCAAGGGATAGAGATTGATTTGAACCAAATTTTGGCCCTTGACTGTGGCATTGCCCTTCCACTCGCTTTTGAAGTCATCTTCCCAAATGGTAAACAACTTCGATGGATCCATGCCTTCCTCTGCCATGATTTCCGCGTCGTCGATGTAGCAATCGTTGACCGCTGGATCGTATGTCCAAATGGTGATGCCGTCCGAAATGATGACGTAGTCGCCAATGTCCAGATTGTATTTGTCCCCCTCGACATATATCGTCCCGGCCTGTGTGGCTTCGAAATCACTGACGCGATCGACCATGGTGGAGGTGTAGGTTGCCTCGATGGAGCCGTATGCTTTAGCTTCTTGGCTGAGTTTATTGAGGAGCGACGCGGCATCTTGGGCTGATACCATGGCGCTAAAACCCAGGACGAGTGCAAATGACAGAATGGATTTCATGCTGCGAAGATGCTTCATGCTTCTCCCTTCTGCAACATCTGTTCCAAACTGATTTCGTCTGGGATCAAAACTTTGCGTGCTTTTGAGCCTTCGAACGGGCCGATGATCCCGGCGTCTTCCAATTGGTCGATGATGCGTCCGGCGCGGTTGTAACCGATCTTCAATTTGCGTTGCAGGAGCGAAGTCGAGCCTTGCTGGTGGATCACGATGACCCGTGCGGCATCTTCGAACATGTCATCGCGTTCGTCGTCGCTCAAGTGCCCGGTTTCGCCACTTCCACCTTCCTCGGTGTATTCAGGGAGAATGAAAGCGTCCGGATAGCCTTGTTGGCTACCTATGAATTCGCATATCGCCTCCACTTCCGGCGTATCCACGAATCCGCATTGGATGCGAATCAAATCATTCCCGGTGCTCATGAGCATGTCGCCTCGACCAATCAATTGGTCGGCTCCGCCCGCGTCCAAAATAGTCCGAGAATCAATTTTCGAGGTCACGCGGAAGGCAATCCGGGCGGGAAAGTTGGCTTTGATT
>JBMSHA010000064.1:0-8693 GCA_049416245.1 Flavobacteriales bacterium
CCGGGCCACGGAAAACCCAAAATCACAAACCGCTGTAAATCAATGTTTTATCTGTGGGTCAATTCATTTCCAGCTAACTACCTTTGCACCGAACAAAATCAACCCTATGGACGTCAAGCACATTTTAGCCACACTCAACATCCAAGACATCAATCCGGGTGTCATGATCGGAACGGAAGCTTTCGGATCGGGTCCCATCATCGAATCCTATTCTCCCGTTGACGGCAAAAAAATAGCTTCGTTGACCAGCGCAACCGATGAAGATTACGAACGCGCAATTTCCGCTGCTCGTGCGGCCTATTTGACTTGGCGTACCGTTCCTGCACCCAAACGAGGCGAAGTTGTTCGACAATTCGGTGACGCGTTGCGAGCAAAGAAAGACGCCCTTGGAGCACTTGTAAGTTATGAAATGGGCAAGTCGCTTCAAGAAGGCTTGGGAGAGGTGCAGGAAATGATTGACATCTGCGACTTCGCTGTAGGATTGAGCCGTCAGCTCTATGGCATGACGACCCATTCAGAGCGGCCTGAACACCGCATGTTCGAACAATATCATCCGCTCGGCGTTGTTGGGATCATTTCCGCGTTCAACTTCCCTGTGGCAGTGTGGTCATGGAATACGGCATTGGCATGGATTTGTGGGGACTCGTGCGTGTGGAAGCCCTCTGAAAAGAGTGCGCTTTGTTCCATCGCTTGTCAGCACATTTGGAACGAGGTGGCCACAGCAAACGACGTTCCTGCCGGCCTCTCTGTGGTGGTGAACGGATACGCGAACATTGGAGAAAAAATAAGTTCCGACTCCCGCATTCCTTTGGTCAGCGCAACAGGCAGCACCCGAATGGGGAAGGCTGTTAGCCAAACCGTTGGAGCACGTCTCGGACGCGCGCTGCTCGAGTTGGGCGGAAACAACGCCATCATCATTACCCCGGATGCAGACTTGGAAATGGTCGTACCCGCGGCAGTCTTTGGTGCTGTCGGTACCTGTGGACAACGCTGCACTTCGACCCGTCGATTGATTATCCACTCCTCTATTTATGAGCAAGTCAAATCTGTACTTGCAAAGGCCTACAATCAACTCAAGATTGGCAACCCGTTGGATCAGTCCAATCACGTGGGCCCACTCACCGACCAAGATGCGGTTCAGATGTACTTGGACGCCATTGCTGCGGTGAAGGCGGAAGGTGGAACGTTTGTTGTTGAGGGTGGTAAACTCGAGGGGCCTGGTTACGAAAGCGGTTGCTATGTTTCACCGTCCATTGCAGAAGCACGCAACGATATGGCCATCGTCCAACACGAAACATTTGCACCCTTGCTCTACATCATGCCATACGAAACACTGGAAGAAGCTATTGCGATGCAAAACGGTGTGGCTCAAGGCTTGTCCTCCGCCATCATGACCAACAATATGCGCGAAGCAGAGCGCTTTCTCTCCGCCGCAGGATCCGATTGCGGAATTGCCAACGTCAACATCGGGACATCGGGTGCTGAAATCGGAGGTGCATTTGGCGGTGAAAAGGAGACCGGCGGAGGTCGCGAATCTGGTTCTGATGCTTGGAAGGCTTACATGCGTAGACAGACAAATACAGTCAACTACGGAACCACCCTTCCGCTCGCGCAAGGCATTAAATTCGATTTGGGTTAATGCTTCGGCTGAAGTGCATCCTCTTTTGGACAACCTCCGCTTTCTTATGGGGTTGTGGATCGCCAACCCGCTTTGAAACAATCCATTTCCAGCTAAACGATTCCACAACAGCGGTTTTCCCTGTCGACCGCCAACCGGAACGGTGGGTTTTGACAAATGGCGCTGAAGCTCTGGTTTTGCCAAAAATTGACGACGCGAAGTTTTCCGTGCCTGTTTTCAATGGATCATTTCAATTAACCCGCGACAACCAAGGTCATTGGACGGACTCCCTGCGACCGAACGGACCAAATGGAGAGTCCTATCGGGTTGCTTTTCAAATTCAGTCCGGCACTAAGCGGCCATCTTCTGATACCATTTCCGGTACATGGGATGTTTGGTTTGAAGCTACTCCAGGAGATGAGGCTGCTACCGCTCAACTTGATTTGAAAACTACTGCTGCGGGTGTTTCAGGCACCATTCGCACTCCCACAGGTGACTACCGGTATTTAAATGGAAGTTTTCGCGACCAACAACTTGACCTGCAGACATTTGATGGGGCGCATCTGTTTGCCATCCATGCGAAGCGCGACGGAAACCAATGGGTCAATGGAAGTTTCTACAGCGGCAACCATTACCACACGTTTTGGAGTGGGGTAGGGGCTCAACCTTGGCCTGTCCATGAAAGTACAGCGACGTTCGAGGTGCCTTTGGACTCGCTCTACGTTCGTGTTGTGAATCGCGCTGGTGGCCTAGAGAGTCTGTCTCTCGTTCCGGATACGGGACAAACACGAGTCGTAGATATTCTGGGTTCCTGGTGCCCAAATTGCATGGACGAGGTCCGGTTACTCAAGGAGTTGCACGAAGAATATTCAACAGAAATCATGTCCATCGCCTTCGAACGGCCAGAGGATCTACAAGAGTCTTTTGATCGCATCGATCAGTTCCAATCCTTGATGAACATCCCATGGGATATTCACCTCGGCGGAAGGGCGAGTAAATCCATTGCCGCGGACGCTTTTCCCTTCCTCGAAAATGTTGTGAGCTTTCCAACCACCCTTTTCATCCAGCACGATGGCACCGTAACCGTGCACTCTGGATTCAACGGACCGGCTACCGGAGACCGCTACGAAGCGGAGCAAGCCACATTCAAAAGGCTTTCCCAGCGCTCGGTTACTGCTTCGTTGGAAAGTCGTTGACGCGGTCGACTTCGATGCGTTTGTCTTGGTTCGCTAGTTGCCAAGCTGTGTAAAAAACGAGTTGTCCAATTTCGGCGGTCTTATCGTACATGATCTTTTCAGGGTCGTCACCTGGGCGATGGTAATCCTCATGCACTCCGCTGAAGTAGAAAATCACGGGAATGTTGTTTTTGGCGAAATTGTAGTGGTCCGAACGGTAGTAAAAGCGGTTGGGATCGTCGGGCGCGTTGAACGTATAATCCAGCGCCAAATTGGTGTAAGTGCTGTTCGCTGTTTCGCTGATTTCATGCAGTTCCGAAGATAATTTATCCGAACCGATCAGGTAGACGTACCGGTTATCATCGGTGTGGTTTTCGTCCACCCTGCCGATCATGTCAATGTTCAAATTGGCCACTGTGTTTTCCAACGGCCAAATCGCGTGGTCCGCATACCACTCACTGCCCAGCAAGCCCTTTTCCTCTCCAACCACGGTCATCAACAACACGCTGCGACGCGGACCTTGGCCCGCCTTGACAGCTTCCATAAATGCTTCTGCCAATTCCAAGACCGTCACCGTTCCCGATCCGTCATCATCAGCACCGTTGTAAATTTCACCGTCGATGATTCCCACGTGATCGTAGTGTGCTGTAATAACCAAGACCTCATCGCGCAAAATGGAATCCCGTCCTGGAATGAAACCCAAGACATTTTTTCCCTCCACCTCCTCGGTTTCAGCATTCAATTGAAAGTTCCAGTCTGCAGATGGGAGTAACATAGGATCGATGGTTTGGCCTTTAGCTAAAGTTTTTGACCACTTCTTCCAAGATTTAATTGCAGAACCTTTCCACCAAGAATCGGTTACGGAAGCGTCGACCATAAACGTTGGAATTCGGGTACCTTCCCGGTCTTCCGGCTCTTCACGATTCAACCGAATGGATTTTCGTGTCAACCACGGCTTCATGCGACTCCGAATCAAACTGATGTCATTCCCGACCACAATCACCGCTGCAGCACCTGCTTCCGCCGCTGCCGTCCTAATGTCATTCAACCCGGATTGCCATCGCGTTTCACCGTCCACTTCATCTGCGCGGACCACAACTGCATGGCCTTTGATATCTACTTCAGCCAATTGAGTCACGTTGCCTATGACCATCATCGGAGTCTGAACAAATGCTTCTTTTTTTAAACCGGGATAAAACAAGTAGTCATCCAAGAAAGTCAACGCTTCGCCAGAGACGGAAGCTGAACCTCCTAAGATTTGAGAACGCACCAAATCCACAGGTTGGTAATACGTCGATCCATCGTAAGGTGCTATCCCAAGAGCGGCAAAGTGACTTGCAATGTAAGCTGCAGCCTTTTCTGCACCCGGCTCTCCAGTTTCACGGCCTTCAAATGCATCGCTGGCCAATACCATCAGATGATTCTCTAAGTCAGCTGCTGAAATGGATTCAGCGTATGGAACCGGATCTGAAATCAATTCCCCATCTTGAGCGGATAACCATGAAAACGGTAAACACATCAAAATTGAAGCTACCACTGCACAGGCAATCTTTTGAACACGGCGCTCATGTCGACCGCCTTCAAATTCCATTTCCATGTAGGCCTTCAAAATGTCCAACCCCTCATCTTCAGTGACAAACCGGGCAGGGATGCACAATACATTCGCATTGTTGTGTTGCTTCACGAGTTGTGCGACTTCTGCATTCCAAGCCAAACCAGCCCTTACCCCTTGGTGTTTGTTGGCTGACATGGCTACACCGTTTGCCGAACCGCATATCAGAATACCAAAATCAACGTCACCCGATTCAACATCCATAGCCACTGCATGCGCATGATCCGGATAATCAACACTTTCAGTAGAATCTGTGCCCCGGTTGACAACTTCATAGTTCAAAGACTCTAAGTATGTTGTAAGTGATTTTTTCAATGCTGGTCCCGCATGATCACCGCCAATAGATACGCGCATGGTGTAATTTTTCCGGCAAGTTAATTCACAACGCAGCGGTTGAAAGCACAATTTTACCGTGAACAACTTTCCTAAAACATTTCTTTCAAAATCCAACTTTCTGTACAAGCAAAAACTTGGGATATCCTTCCAAATATTTTGAGCAGAATTTCTTTCGGAACTTTTCCTCCATCTTTCTCATTTTTTTGACCAAAGTGATTGTCAAAATTTTTCAGAACCTTCTGCAATTAACCGATTGTTTAAAACCACCTTTAAGGCTTGATTATCAAACATTCTTTTTCCAGAACATTGTTCAGAATCCATCAGTACAGTGTGGAGAAGTGAAAAAACAGCATGATCGGTTCTCAAAGTTTCAACGCAATTAACAGCTCTATAACTATGAGTTTATTTTCTAAGAGAATAGAATATATGTTATGGTGTGTGTTGATTACATCTTCTGCTTTAGGACAAGAAATTCCTGTCAATTGTGATTGGACGGTTTATACCTTTCCCAATGGAAAAAAAGCCAGTGAAGGATGCTTGATCGACGGAAAACCGGAAGGAACATGGAAAACGTATCACCCGAATGGTGTGCTCAAAAGTCAAGGAAATCGGTTGGATTTCCAGTTGGATGGGGAATGGAGTTTTTATGATTCGACGGGAGTGAGAACAGCTTCCATTGAATACCAGAAAAATGAAAAGTCAGGCTGGGAACGCCTGTTTTATCCCAGTGGCAAACTAAAAAAGGAAATACACTTCGTGGCCAATAAAAAATCAGGCTGGACGCGAGAGTATGATGAAACCGGTCAATTGCGAAAGTCAATTCCATTTCGGGATGATTTAGAAGATGGAAAAGGCAGGGAGTATGCTGAAGACGGTCGCACAGTGGCATTGTTGGAGTATACAGAAGGATATTTGCGTGGAATCCAGCAGGTGAATCGATACGATACCCAAGGACGGAAAGAGGGTGTATGGATGCAATGGAATGCGGCGGGAATCCTCATTGAACAGGGACCTTGGCAAAACGATGAGCGGAATGGATTGTTCCGATTTTATGATGAATGGGGACAATTGGATCGGGTGGAAAAGTACTTGAATGGAGAACTTGTTGCAGATGCTTCGGAAGTTGCAGAGATAGATCTTCGCGTGACCCATCACCCGAATGGTTTCATTGCGTCGCGGGCAACGTATGAAAATGATAAAAGGGTAGGGGTGTATACAACGTACGATGAGCGCGGTGAGATCCTATCAGGAGCCTTGTACGATGATGGGGTGCGTATTGCCGATGGGATAACAGGCCCCGACGGCAAACGGATGGGCCGTTGGGTTGAATATTATTCATCAGGATCCATCAAATCAGAATGGGATTATGAAGGGGGATTACGTGAGAATACGTGGAAGTTTTTTGCAGAAACGGGAGAATTAATCCAAGAAGGACTCTACCGATCTGGTGAATTTCACGGCACTTGGCGTTGGTATTATCTCAACGGTGAATTGCATCGAGAAGAGGAATACAGAATGGGAAAACCAAACGGAATGTTTAAAGAATGGTCAGCCACCGGAAAGATTTTGGTAGATGGAATTTATGAAAACGGAATGGGGAAAGCTGTTCCGGCGGTACGCGCGCGAGGGAGTTCTGGCCGGGAAAATGGATTATTGACGTAAATGACCACAGGGAAGAGGGTGAATTTATCGATGATGAACGACACGGCTTATGGCTTCACATATATCCGAATGGCGAATATCAATTTGAAGGTTCATACGCGTTGGGCGTCAAAGAAGGAAAACATGAATACCGAGATCCGAACGGCTCATTGGTCCGAGTAGAGCGTTACGAAAATGGACAACGATCGGGAAAATGGATGTATTACGGACCGCAACAAACGTTGGTACAAACCTTAGAATACCGAGACGGAGAACTCTTCAAAATCGACGGTCAACGAATCAATTCCAAGAAAGATTAACTTCGTTCCATGCCGATGAATGCCTTTGAATGGATTGATATTTGGACGGACCCTACGCTGGTATTCTCGGAAAACGGGGCGCTGGAATACACAAATAAATCAGCCCAGCTGTTTTTTTCTGAATCTGAATTAGAGCGGGCGGCCGGGGTTTTTGAAGTCATTTCGAACGCAGCCGAACATTTACCAATTTCATGGGAGGTGCAACCGGGAAAACACCATTTTAGTGTTCATTCGGGTAAGGTGGGTGCGCATTTTTATGCGGTATTCAAAGACGTACGCGATACCGATGAACTGGTGGCAGCGTTGAATTACAACAAACTGCTTTACAGTGGTTTGGCTAATGGAACCATTGAGGGGTTGGTGCTGATTCACCAAGGCAAAGCTGTCGACTCCAATGTCCAGGCTTGGAAAATCATGGGGGTTTCGAGTTCGGCAGAATTGGTCAAAATCGATTGGGAGTCTCAGTTGGGACCCCGTGAATGGAAAAGGATGTTGACGCGGCCAGATGAGGTGATTGATTTTGAATTCACCAATTGTTTGGGACAGAATGTGGTTGTGGAAGGCAAACTGTCGGTCGTAGATAGCACACAGCAATTTCACGCACTCGCCCTGTTGGATATCACCGAACGTCGAAAAATATCCAAGGACTTGCTGCAAACGAAAGAGCGATTTCGCCTGCTCGTGGAGACCAACCCGTTTGGTTTGTTTCTGGTTGTTCAGGGTCAAGTACGGTACACAAACCAAGCGGGCATGGAGATGCTGGGTTTGAGTGATGAGGAGGACATCTTCGAGCAACCGATTTTATCTTTCTTCGAGGAGTCTGATCGGTTTCCAATTCAAGAGGATTTGGATCACATTTTGTTGGGTAACAAAACGGCTTACAAGGAGGTCGTGATGTTGAAGTCGGATGGAAAAAAGAAAGAGGTAGGACTCCAAATGGTCTTGTCGTTTTTCGATAACCAACCGGCGGTTCAAATTACCGTGAATGACTTGTCTACGCGGATGCAGCTCGTACGCGAGCAAATGCGGCGATCGGCGGCTGAAGAGTCCAATTTGCTGCTCACGGAAGAAATTGAACAACACCGGAAAACCCAGCGACAACTTCAAGAAGCGGAGCGGTTCAACCGATCGATCATCGAGAGTTCGATTGATATGATCATGGCCTTTGATGTGCATGGCAAAATCATTCAGTTTAATCACGCCGCATCGGTTGAATTTGGGATGACTGCGACTGACGCTATGGAATTGAAGGCAAGTGATTTCTTAGCGAATCAGGAAGATTACAACCAGGTCGTACAGGATTTGAGGAATCAGCGGTACTATGCCGGTGAGTTGGCTGGACGACGCTCGACAGGAGAAGTTTTTCAAATGCTGATTTCAATTGCTGCGCTACCCGAAGTGGAGCGTGGGGATGCGGGCTTTGTGTTGGTGGGTCGGGACATCACGGATTTACGGCTCGCCGAGCAAGAACTGCGTCGAAGCGAAGAGCGGTACCGCGATATTCTTGAAAACGCGAGTGACCTGGTGTTCTTGGTCAACAGCAAAGGGTATGTTGAATATGCAAATCCGGCTTTTTTCAATACCCTCGGGTATCCAGCAAAATCATTGCGTGTGACGCCCATTTACCAATTGATTCAATGGTCTGATGCTGAATCACAAGAGAATTGGATGGAGGTCTTGGCCGGCGACCGAAACGAATTAACGTTTCGAAACGAATCAGGACAAGCCATCAAGGTTTTGGGAGGGGGATCGGTTCAACAAAACGAAAAGGGAGAGATCACAGGCCTTCGCTGCATTTATTTGAACGTTTCGGAAATGCGCGCCTACCAGCGCGATGCAAAAGTCAAATCCGCCAAACTCGAGTCCATTTTCAACTCGACCCGGTATTTGCTGATGTTCACCATTGACAAATCTTTCCGTGTCACCTCCGTCAACCAGAACCTCAAACGGGTGTTGAAGGAGCAGTTTGGGTTTGAAACGATTCTTGGATC
>JBMSHA010000065.1:0-8622 GCA_049416245.1 Flavobacteriales bacterium
AACAACGCAGGCAACTGGACGGTAACGGTGGATGCCGAGCACTATGGTTGTGAAACATCCACGAGTTTCGATTGGGAAGCACCCGATGCACCGGTGGCAGCAATCGCCGATCAATCCTCGTTTTGCCAAGGCTTTGAGTTCGAATTTGAGAATTTGTCTTCGAATGGCACCAATTGGCAATGGGACTTTGGCGTTCCCGGCGACAACAGCGACGTGTCGAATGAAGAATCACCGTCGTTTACTTATCCAGGTGACGGCATTTATACTGTGGAGTTGATTGTTTCTGCACCCTACACTTGCAGCGATACGGCCTACGCCACAATCGAGATTTTTCCGGAGATTGACCCATCATTTGCTCCTCCTGATCCGGAGTGTTTTTCGAGCAACAACTTTTCGATTCAACCCTTGGTCATAAACGATCCCATCACCGAATATGCTTGGGACTTTGGCGGTGAAACTGTCAGTGTTAGCGTAAACGGCGCGGAAGTGAACAATTTGGTTTATGCCGCTCCGGGAACCTACGAGGTACAAGTCACAGCCACTGCCAATGGTTGCGAGGTCGTCGCCATGGAAGAGATTTGGGTCATCGCCGACCCATCGATCGGATTCCAAGCAGGACCTCCTCTCGGCTGCCCGCCCCACTCCGTTTCATTCACGAACACCAGTGAAACCGAAACAGCGACAACCTATTTGTGGGATTTTGGCGACGGAACAACTTCGGCTGCATCCAATCCCGTGCACATCTACCAAAATTCTGGCGATTACTCGGTTACGTTGACCATGAACGCCACGGGATTTTGCAGCCAGGAATTAACGCTCGCACAACCGAATTTGATCGAAGTCCTTTCCATTCCCAATGCAGGTTTTGACATCAGCCCCAATGCAGTAGACATTTTGGACCCCGTAGTGACTTACGAATCATTCGCATCCGGCAACGTGGATTGCTTCTATTATTTTGGAGACGGCGGGTCGAGCAGCGATTGCAACGGAACGTACACCTTTTCGGATGGCGGATTGTTCGATGTGATCCAAACCGTTGTGAACGAAGCTGGATGCACCAATACGGCCGTGGGCCAAGTGGCTGTCTCCGGAAACGTTTTTTATGCTCCCAATGCCTTCACACCCAATCACGATGGTATCAATGATGTTTGGCTGCCTGTTGCGCTGGGAATCACACGGTATGAATTAAGTATCTACAACCGATGGGGAGAAAGGATTTGGTTTAGCAACGACACCAAAGAACCTTGGCTGGGTCAATACCTTTCTGGAGAACATTTCGTCCCTGACGGCATCTATTTTTATGAAGCCATCGTTGAGGACCAATTATACTACCCTCAAACGTACAGTGGCCACATTCACCTTACGAGGTAAGCAAAGAGAAAAAGAAAAATTGTTTTGCATCTAACGGCACATCGAATATATTAGCCACGATAGAGCAAGAAAGATGAGTGATCAAAACAACCGAGAGGAGATTTATTCCCGGCCTGTGCGTGCTGGTAAACGCACCTACTTCTTCGATGTAAAAGCCACACGTGGACAAGACCTGTATATGACCATTACAGAGAGTAAGCGTCGGTTTGACGATGAAGGAAACGTCCATTACCAAAAGCACAAAATTTTCCTTTATCGCGAAGACTTCGCCAACTTTGAAGAAGGCTTCGTGGATGCGGTAGAAAAAATCCAAGAATTGATGGCAAGCGGCAATTACCGTGACCCCATCGCCGAACGGGAAGCCAAATCTCAATCGGAGGAACCTGCAGCAAAGGTTGCGGACGAATCTGGTTCGTCGGATGACATCGATTTCGACGACTTGTAAGAACATTTCGGACAGAAGGTCAGCAAAGCACAGACTTCACAAAAGCGCGCGGAGAAGTGGATAACTTTTCGCGCGCTTCTTTTTGCAGCGAAGTATCTTTGAGATGTTGGCATTTGTGATGCCAACCCACACTTAGTCATGCGAAATGCCACGAATTTGCGTTGGTATATGAAAACCTTGAACGAACTTCAATGGGAAAAATTATTGCAATCGCCAACCAAAAAGGAGGCGTGGGTAAAACCACGACTTCAATCAACCTCGGAGCTTGCTTTGGGGTATTGGAATACAAAACACTCCTAATCGACGCGGACCCACAGGCCAATGCAACATCTGGGCTTGGTGTGGAACCAACACAAGTCGAAAACGGCACCTACGAAGCACTCTTAGGCCAGATTGACATTCGAAGTTCCATCGTCACAACTTCTTCTCCGAATCTGGATCTTTTGCCAGCGCGAATTGACCTCGTGGGCGCAGAAATCGAATTGATTTCAAAAGAGGAAAGAGAGTTTCAGCTGCGCAAAGCGTTGGAGCCCATTCAGGATGAATACGATTTCATCATCATCGATTGTTCTCCGAGTTTGGGGTTGATCACCATCAATTCATTGGTGGCCTCGGACGCCGTTTTGATTCCCGTACAATGTGAGTATTTCGCACTTGAAGGCTTGGGTAAACTCCTGAACACCATCAAAATCGTGCAAACGAGTCTGAATGAAGCCCTGGATATTGAAGGCATTCTTCTCACCATGTACGACACCCGTTTGCGTCTTGCAAATCAAGTGGTGGATGAGGTTCGCACACACTTTCAGGACCTGGTTTTGAAGACCATCATTCACCGGAACACAAGACTGGGTGAAGCGCCGAGTTTTGGTGAATCCATCATCATGCATGATGCATCCTCAAAAGGTTCCATCAATTACCTCAACCTCGCACGGGAGTTGCTTCAGCGCAATCAGATGACCAAACTCACTGATGCCGAGAAAATCATTCCCGTGACCCCTTAAGCGGAGAATCTTCATGTCGAAAAAGCAAGCCTTGGGAAGAGGTTTAGGCGCCCTGCTTCCAGGCACTCCGATTCAGCCGACAAAAGCGAAAACTGACACACCTCCTGTGATTGGATCGATGGCAGGGAACATCTGCTCACTCACGATTTCTCAAATCGACAACAATCCAGAGCAACCGCGCCGTGAGTTCGATGAGACTGCACTGCAGGAATTGGCACAAAGCATCCGCGAACTGGGCATCATCCAGCCCATTACCGTCCATCGCGTCCGTGCGGATAAATATCAAATCATCAGCGGTGAACGGCGTTTCCGCGCAGCGCAATTAGCTGGTTTGGAATCAGTTC
The DNA here is from genome assembly GCA_049416245.1 of Flavobacteriales bacterium. GTDB lineage: Bacteria > Bacteroidota > Bacteroidia > Flavobacteriales_D > Sanyastnellaceae > UA16. The sequence goes on from JBMSHA010000065.1 coordinate 3,162, forward strand.
CCGCATACATCCGCGAGGTGAATGATCAAACCTTGTTGGAAATGGCCTTGGTCGAAAACATTCAACGCGAAGATCTGCATGCCATTGAAGTGGCGATTTCCTTTCAACGATTGATAGAGGAATGCAACTTGACACACGAAGACCTTGGGCAACGTCTCGGCAAGAATCGATCTACGATTACGAACTACGTCCGACTTCTTCAGTTGCCTGCCGACATGCAATTAGCTGTTCGTCATAAGACGATTTCCATGGGACACGCTCGGGCGTTGATAGCAATCGATGATCCCAAATGGCAACAACGTGTTTTTGAGCGTATTCAAGATGAGGGCTTATCCGTGCGGGCCGTTGAAGAGTTAGCACGTGTGAAGCGTCAACCGCAGAAGCCTGCTCATTCAACGAATAAACTCTTGTTGACTTTTGATGAGCAGCAAGTGCAAGCAGACCTGAAGCTCAAGTTCGGCAAAAGCTCCAAATTGAAACGCACCCCCTCTGGAGGCGGAAAAATTGAATTAACATACGGGGACGCCTCTGAATTGGAAGAATTACTCAAAAAATTGGGCATTTGAAGCACATACTGTCGGTTTCAAAGCGCAAGCTCCTCCCGCTCACCGTTTTCGTGCTTTGTATGAAGGGAGTGAGTTTTGGGAATCCATGCCCATCCATGCCATCAGATAGCATTCCACTGTCAATTGAAGATTCGCGCATTCAACGCACGACCCGGATGGCCATCTTCTTCCCCGGCTCGGGTCAGTGCATGAACCGGAAATATTGGAAAGCACCTCTTGTGTGGGGAGGCATGGCATATTGCGTCAGTGCAATCCGCTTCAATAACGTTCAATTGTCCGCATCGAGGACAGAACTCATTGACCTCGAACTTACAGAACCAAGTACCGTGGCCAACTATGATGATGTTTTGCAAGGTGTGAGGAATGAAGAATTATTTTACCGGAGGCAACGCGATCTTTCCTGGTTTGCCTTGGGATTGGTGCACTTGCTTGGTGTGCTAGATGCGCATGTTGACGCGAATTTGGCCTCCTTTGATGTTGGAGATGACCTTGCCTGGGAATTTAGCATCATTCCACTTGATGGACCTCAGCCATCGGTCCCCGGGCTTTCCATTCATTGGGACTTGAATACCCGAAAAATGACGAAATTCGCTCGATAATACTGACATAATGGAATGGATTCCTTGGCTGCTCCTGGCCGCACTCTTGATTGAACACTGTGTTTTTCTGCCCCGCTTGCTTCAACAAGCTGGACAAACCGCATGGCACGGGTACATTCCTTTTTTGAACTATGTCGCTTGGTTGCGTGCGATAGAACGTCCGTGGTATTGGGTGTTTCTGCTTGTTGTGCCCGGCATCAATTTGTTGATGTGGGTGATCATGCACGTGGAGTTGGGCATAGTGTTTGGCCAAAGATCCACTGCTGACCAATGGAAACAAGGCGCATTGCCCTGGATTTTCATGCCGCAGTTGAGCCTGCAATCACCGGAATATGTAGGAGCCCGGGATTGGTCGAAAACCAAAAAATCAACGGGCCGAGAATGGGGTGAATCCATTCTGTGGGCCTTGGTTGTTGCCTCGATCGTAAGGACTTTTGTTTTCGAAGCGTTTATGATTCCAACGGGGTCCATGGAAGGAAGCATGTTGGTGGGAGATTACCTGTATGTTAGCAAGACTTCATACGGACCGAAAGTTCCTCAGACTCCCGTGTCCATCCCATTGATTCACAACGCGATTCCCGGTTCGATGATCCCGAGTTACACGGAGTGGTTTGCCCTGCCCTACAAACGGCTCCCGGGTTTGGGGAAGGTGGAAAGGTATGATGCTGTTGTGTTTAATTTTCCGCACGGAGACACGATTATCGTGGATCCTCAATGGGCAGGACATGATTACTACGGTATTTTGAGGATGGAGGCGATCAAGCGGGCCAAGGGGGACGTCCCTGCATACGTGGCTGATTCCGATCGTTATCAGGCAGAAGCCCGGGCGTTGTTGGATCGTCAATTTGGGATTCGCCCCCGTCCTCTCGATAAAACAGAGAACTATGTCAAGCGATGCGTTGCATTGCCAGGAGAAACCATTTCAGCCAGCGACGGCCAAGTTTACATCGATGGACAAGCACTTGAACCGCCTGCAGGTGTCCAATTCGAATACCGCATCGTGTTCGCCTCCCCCATGGAAAAGCGACGAGCGCATCAAGGCTTGGGGCTAACCAATATTGATGGCAGCGCATCAGACAGGGGGCTGGAAGTCATATGGGCGTTGACAGACGCGGAACGAAATCAGCTCGATGAGAGCGGCATGGCCACCTCCATTGAACGTGTGGATTTGAGCTATCGAAGAGGACGTCTGGAGCTTTTCCCCAATGCCTACATGCCGGAATTCAATGCTTGGGATCCGGATAACTTTGGCCCGATCACACTGCCAAATCGCGGCATGACCATCGAACTCAATGAGCGAAATCTCGCGATGTACAGTCGGGCAATCTCCACCTACGAAGGGCATGATTTGGAGGTGCGCGATGGCGCGGTTTTCATCGATGGCCAACCTGCCAGTTCCTACACGTTTGGACTAGACTACTATTGGATGATGGGGGACAATCGCCATCGTTCCGCGGATTCCCGAATGTGGGGATTTGTGCCAGAAACGCACATTGTAGGGCGAGCCTCGTTTGTTTGGTTTTCGAAAGCGAATCAAGCCCAGCACGGTTTCAATAAAATCCGTTGGGACCGCATGTTCAAGTCGGTGAAATGACCGCAGTCGTTCCCTTGGCCCCTTTTCCACCGCTTCATTGGTGGGTTTTGGCCTTGGAAGGCGCTTACCTCGACACCAACGCTCACTTTCAAAAGCAAACGTATAGAAACCGCATCAAAATCGCCGGACCACAAGGTGATCAGATCATCACGTTTGCCACACAGAGCAATCATTCTAGCCGCGCCAATCCCTTTCTGTCGGCTCATCAAAAACCGCAACACTCGTGGCGAAGCATTCAAACAGCCTATGGCAACAGTCCGTTTTTTGAACATTTTGCCGATGAACTGCATGCCTTATGGATCGGATATCTGCCGCACAATCCAGCGGACGAAAAGCCGCTATCAGACTGGTGTTGGGTCGGGATCGAATGGATAGCAAATTGGTGCAAATGGCCCCTACCTCGGAAGGCAGAAACCATCCCGGAATTTCAAGATTCCGCCTTCGATTTGCGAGAAAAGCACAGGCTATCAGGCAGTGGTTGGTCGTTTCATCGCTACCCGCAAACCTTCGAATCAAAATCTGGGTTCATACCTGGATGTTCCGTTTTGGATGCCTTTTTCGTGCTCGGCCCCCAAGAATTATCCCGACGCTTGAACGAATTGGTAACGTTGGAAAAATCATAGAGTAAATTCGCGATCTCATGGAAACCGCAACCCCTCCCCTCATCCCCACAGCCCTTCACGCTGCTCACCTAGCAGCCGGAGGAAAAATGGTCGAATACGCTGGCTACTCAATGCCGGTCAGTTACGCCGGATTGGTCGAAGAGCATCATGCCGTCCGAAACGCTTGTGGCATGTTTGACGTATCGCACATGGGCGAATTCCGAATCAAAGGTGCGGAAGCGCTCGATTTGATCCAATGGATCACGACGAATGACGCATCAAAATTGACACCGGGCAAAGTCCAATACAGTTGCATGCCCAATGGCCGTGGCGGTATTGTCGATGATTTACTCGTTTATTGCATTCATTCAGAGGAATACCTTTTGGTGGTGAATGCTGCGAACAAACAAAAAGATTGGGATTGGATTCACTCTCAAAATCGTTGGAATGCTGAGATTGCGGATGAATCTGATGATTGGTCGTTGATTGCGCTGCAAGGACCTTCGGCAGCAGTAACCCTTCAGCCACTTTGCTCCGAGTCCATCGATGCGATGGGATATTACACATTTCAAATGGGTCATGTTTGCGGCAAGCCCTGTTTGATCAGTGCTACAGGATACACTGGGGCTGGAGGATTTGAATTGTACTTGCGGAATGATGACGTTCAGACCGTGTGGGAGGCCCTGGCCAAAGCGGGAGTTCCGCCTTGCGGCCTGGGAGCTCGAGATACCTTGCGCCTCGAGGCTGGATTTTGCCTGTACGGTAATGACATTGACGATGGCACTTCACCCATTTCGGCGGGATTGGGATGGATCACGAAATTCTCCAAAGATTTTGTGGATCGTGAAAAACTCGCCAACGAAAAAGAAAACGGTTCAGAAGAAATCCTGCGAGGACTTGTGGTGCGCGAACGTGGAATTCCCCGGACAGGCTATCCACTTGAAAATGAATCGGGTGAGACCATTGGCCGCGTAACCAGTGGAACTTCATCTCCGACCCTGGGACACGGAATCGCCATGGGATATATCCAGAAGGCTCATGCCAAACTTGGCAATCGCGTGTTTGTTCGAATTCGAAAAAATGCAGTTCCAGCGGAGGTGGTTCGTCCGGGATTTTTACCGAAATAATCCCGTTCCAATGGATTTCGTACCTTCAACTTTCAATGACGGACAAACGCTCCGCATCACCAGCTGTGAACCGATAGCCTTTTGAACTACGTAGAAGTTTGTTTTTCCCCAGCGGATTATCCGCTTTACCGTGAAGATTTTGAATTGGTCGTCGTCATCGATGTCTTGCGGGCGACCTCAGCCATTTGCACTGCATTGGAAAACGGAGTCGATCGCATCAAGCCTGTAGCTTCTGTAACTGAAGCACAACAATGGCAGGCTGAAGGCTTTATTGGAGCTGCTGAACGAAACGGTGAAATTGTGGAAGGGTTTGATTTGGGTAACAGCCCCCTCGCTTATATTGAACGGGCTGATGAACTCAAGGGTAAAACGGTGGTTTTAACCACGACCAATGGGACCAAAGCCATCGACATTGCGAGTGAAAAGAATCGAGTTGTCATCGGGTCGCTGAATAATTTGAATGCGATTTGCAATTGGTTGGTGGAACAAGATGAAAACATTTTGATTCTAGGCTCCGGCTGGAAGGATAAATTCAATTTGGAAGACACCATTTGTGCAGGCGCTATAGCTGACCAACTCATTGAAAGCGGCCGATTCAAAGCTGACGAAGACAGCACGGTGGCGGCTAAATTCATCTACCGATCTGCCCGTGACAACATGTTCGCCTTTCTTCGCGCCTCTTCTCATAGAAGGCGATTGCGCCGATTGAATTTGAATGAAGACGTAAAGTATTGCCTCACGCCGAACAATTTGTCAACCATCCCCATCCTGGAAGACGGATTTTTGGTGCGCCTTGAGGAAACTGGATCTAAAAACTCTGTGGAGAAAGAATCGGCTTTGCGCTCAGAAAACGAAGCCTGATCGCCTGATCGTGCGTCGACTCGTTTTAGGATGTTTGGGCATTATCGTCTTCAGCGGTTGGGGGTTTCCTGCGCATCGGCACGTTGTTGATGTGGCCATTGCTTGGCTCCCC
>JBMSHA010000066.1:0-8606 GCA_049416245.1 Flavobacteriales bacterium
ACATCGACTACGTAAAAGGCGCAAACATCGCCGGATTTGTGAAAGTCGCAGACGCGATGATCGACCAAGGCGTGGTGTAAGCGCAGGCGCTATCTTTGCGTCATGATTACTGGATTTCAACACATGCACAGCGCATTGCGCTGGGTCGTTCTGGTTTTGTTGGTTATCACGCTCGTAAAAGCGTGGCAGAACCGCGGGGGCACCTTCACCAAAGGCCAGGCCAAACTCGGTCTCTTCACGATGATCACGCTGCACGTCCAACTTTTGCTGGGACTTGCTCTTTACATGATGAAAGGATGGATTTCGATGCTCGGTACCCCCGGCGTGATGGAATCCACGGTCATGCGCTTTTTTGCAGTGGAACACCTCGCGGGCATGCTCATTGCCATTCTCTTTGGAACTTTGGGCCACAGCTTGGTGAAACGAGCAGGTGACGATGCGCTGAAGCACCGCCGTCAGCTCCGCTATTTCGGCCTTGCATTGCTCATCATTGTGGCAAGCATTCCGTGGCCCTTCCGTCCTGGATTTGAAGCTTACGGCTGGTTCTGATTGGCTTCCATGCGCATTTTAATTCGCTCAATGGCCTTAGCATCCGTGCTCTTTGCAGCCGGCTGTGGAGGTGATATATCGCAAAATTCGCCTACTCAGAGCTCGACAGCCCCTTCAGAAGCGAGCATCAAACGGGCGTATACGATGAAATGTTCCTTGTGCCACGGAACGGATGGAAAGCTCATGGCTTCAAAAGCACCCGACCTCAGCATATCCACCATGAGCTTGGAAGAACGCATCGCCATCATCACCTATGGCAAAGGGACCATGCCCCCGCAAAAAGACATCCTCGACGCCGCAACGATTCGAGGCATCGCTGAATACATCGAACGCTTCAGAGACACCCCCTGATGCTCGAAAAGAAACTCATCAGCACCGCCCGCGAACCTGAAACCTGCGTGTTGGTCGGATTGATTACAGGGCGGGAATCGCGGGAATTGGTCGATGAACACCTCGATGAATTGGCGTTTCTGGCGACCACGGCCAACGCCATCAACCAACGTACGTTTGTCCAAAGCTTGGATCGGCCCGATACGCGGACCTTTGTCGGGAGCGGGAAACTGCAGGAAATCAAAGAATACGTCGAGGAGCACGAAATCGACATGTTGATTTTCGACGATGAATTGACTCCATCCCAGTTGCGCAACATTGAACGGGAAATGCCCGAGTGCAAAATCTTGGATCGGCCCAACCTCATCTTGGACATATTCGCCCAACGCGCCCGTACGGCCCATGCCAAAACCCAGGTGGAACTGGCGCAATACCAATACCTGCTCCCACGCCTGACCAACATGTGGACCCACTTGCAAAAGCAAAAAGGCGGCATCGGGATGAAAGGTCCGGGGGAAAAGGAAATCGAAACCGACCGACGGATCATCCGTGACCGCATTGCCCACCTGAAAAAAGAATTGCAATCCATCGACAAGCAGATGGCGACGCAGCGCGGCAACCGCGGTGCACTGGTGCGTGTGGCGTTGGTCGGCTATACAAATGCCGGAAAAAGCACCTTGATGACGTTGCTTTCGAAAAGCGATGTGTTTGCGGAGGACAAATTGTTCGCCACCCTGGACACCACCGTTCGAAAAGTGGTACTGCAAAACTTGCCTTTTTTGCTGAGCGACACCGTCGGGTTCATCCGCAAATTGCCGCATCAGCTCATTGAGAGTTTCAAATCGACGCTCGATGAAACGAGGGAAAGCGATCTGCTGCTTCACGTCGTCGACGTGAGCCACCCGCAATTCGAAGACCACATCGATGTCGTGGAATCGACCTTGGCCGAAATCGGCAGCGATGACAAACCGACCATGATCGTCTTCAACAAAATCGATCGCATTCAAGTGGAGCCATTCGGCCCCACCCGAGAAGATCAAATGGCCGGTATTCGAGAACGTTTCGAACGCAACGAAAGGCAAGTCATCTTCATTTCCGCCATCGAGCGTTTGGGCATCGAGGAAATGCGCGAAGTCATATTCGAGGCGGTGAAAGAAATCCACGTAAAACGGTACCCCTACCACAACTTCCTTTATTGAGCGCAGGCAAGCCCGGATTTTGCGACCTTTGCGCACATGGCAGGCATCCGTCAAGAAAAAATGGCCGAACTCATTCGGCGAGACCTCAGTGTGATTTTCCAACGACAATCCGCATCGTGGTTCGGCGGATTGTTCATCTCTGTGACCCAAGTACGCATGGCGCCCGATCTCGGATTGGCCAAAGTCTACCTGAGTTTCATGGCTGTCCCAGATAAAAAAGTCGCTCTGGAAGCCGTGCGTACCGAGGGTTGGCGAGTCCGGAAAGCTTTGGGAGAGAAAATCGGGAAACAGGTTCGCATCATCCCGGAATTGAATTTTTATTTGGACGACAGCTTGGATTATTATGAAGCCATCGACCAGGCGCTCAAAAAGTAAACGCTGGTGAACCTCCCGATTCGGCTCGCTTGGCGGTATGCGTGGACGCGACGTTCGCGGACTCTAACGCACCTGATTTCGGGGATTTCCATGTTCGTCATTGCGGCAGTCACTGCGGCCATGATTGCCATTTTGAGCGCGTTCAATGGGATTGAATCCGTAGTCAGCGATCTGTTTGGGACCCTCGATGCGCCCGTTGCTGTCATTCCGACCGAGGGCCAAACTTTGCCCGATTCGATGGGGACCTGGCTCGTAGAGGGCTTCGGCCCTGAAAGCGCGGTTCCGATGATTAAAGCTGCTGCACCCGTTATTGAAAGCGAAGCCGTGGTCTCTTGGAACGGCAACACCCCGCACGTGACCTCCGTACTCGCCTTCGATTCCACCTTGCTGCAGGCCGCGGCCATCGAACCCGCCATGCGAAGTGGTGAATGGCGGCCGGAACTCGCACCGGATGCAGCCTGCGTGGCGCTGGGCCTCGGGGTGAGCAATCTGATCGGCGTTCGTCCCGCCCAGGACGATTCTGAATTCGCATCCTTGCTTTTTCGTGCGCCCATCCGAGGCAAAAAACTGGGAAGGGATAAGGAGCGGGCGTTTCGATCCGAGCGAGCATTTGCTTGCGATGTCTTCTCAGTTAACGCGGAAATCGACCGGAAGTTTGTGTTGGCGCCGCTTTCGTTTGCCCGGAAACTGTTCGAACGTGAAAGCACCGTCAACCGCTTTGAGTTGGTGACCTTCCCCGGCATCGACGAAGAGCGGCTCGCCGAGGCGCTCAATGCCAGATTCGCCGCTGCGGGCATCAGCGCCCGTGCCCGAACGCGCGCCGAAAAAAACGCGTTGATTACCCAAACAAATCGAGCCGAAAAGTGGGCCACTTTTGTCATCCTCAGCTTCATTTTGGTCGTCGCGGCATTCAATGTCATGGCGTCCCTCACCATGCTGCTTTTGGAAAAACGGCACGACATCGAAGTATTCAATGCCATGGGATTAACAGGGTGGCGATTGGAACAAGCCTTCGCCTGGCAAGGGGTGATGATCAATGCCATTGGCGGTGTCCTCGGAACGACCGTCGGCATGGCTTTGGTCCTGGGGCAACAGACCTTCGGTTGGGTCAAACTGCAGGGCTCCGTAATTCCCGCTTACCCGGTCGCGCTCGAAATAGGCGACGTACTCGGGACGCTGGGCGTCGTCATTCTGATCGGCGGTATCGGTTCAGGATGGATGGTGCGCAACTTGGTGCGCAGGTTTTCCAACGTGTAAACTACGCGTCTTTCAAGCCGGCTCAAACGGCATGGTCGCCAGCTCATCCAGTTTGGCACGAACATCCGCCACTTCATCCAAGGTCACCAACTCAAGCCGGTGTTGCTTGAAATCCCGCAAACCCTTGAAGTAATTGGCATAATGGCGGCGCATCTCCACCACGCCCAACCGGTCTCCCTTCCATTCCACACTTTTCTCAAAATGCTCTCGGGCAACAGCCACACGCTCCGGCATGTCCGGTGGCGCAATGATTTCGCCGGTCTCCATGAAGTGCTTCATCTCGCGAAAAACCCAAGGTGATCCGATGCTCGCACGGCCAATCATGATGCCGTCCACTCCATATCGATTTCGGTATTCCATGGCTTTTTGGGGCGAGTCAATATCGCCGTTGCCAAAGACCGGGATGTGCATGCGCGGGTTGTTTTTGACCTCCGCAATCAGCGACCAATCGGCTTCGCCTTTGTACATCTGAGCCCGGGTGCGGCCGTGGATGCTGATGGCTTGAATGCCCACATCCTGCAGCCGCTCGGCCACTTCAACGATGTACTTGGAATTGTCGTCCCAACCCAATCGCGTCTTCACCGTCACCGGCAACGAGCAGGTATCGACGATTTCCTTGGTCATTTCTACCATTTTCGGAATGTCCTGCAGGATGCCCGCGCCCGCACCTCGACACGCGACTTTCTTCACCGGGCAACCGTAATTGATGTCGATGATGTCCGGTTGGGCGGCCTCGGTGATTTCCGCCGCTTGCCGCATCGACTCAATTTCACTTCCAAAGATCTGGATCCCAATGGGCCGCTCGTATTCGAAGATGTCGAGTTTCGCCCGGCTTTTCGCTGCATCTCGGATGAGGCCCTCCGAACTGATGAACTCCGTGTACATCAAGTCCGCACCGTACTTCTTGCACAGCGCACGGAAAGGCGGATCACTCACGTCCTCCATGGGCGCGAGCAAGAAGGGAAATTCCGCGATATCTATGCCTCCGATGCGTACCACATTCTTTGTTTTGGGTCATTTCAGCGAACTTGCGCTGGAAAGACCCTGCAAAATTACACCATGATCCGGACCGCGTTTCAAACCATGCACCCTTTCGGGCAACTCATTTTTTTCTTTTGCTTGATTTTGATGGGCATGGGACTCGCTTCGGGATTGGGGCTCAGCGCGTTGGCAGGGGCCTTCGGGCACTCCTTGGATCAGGCCATTGCGTTCGCTAGCGATGCCAAATCAGACGAGGGCAAAGTGTACAACCTGCTCATCAACGGGTTCAACCAAGTTTTTTCCTTCGGCATCATGGCGTGGGTGGCGAGCAAATTGTTTGCCGGGCGCACATTTCTGGCGATGAAGTGGCCTGGGGCACTGTGGATTTTGGTGGGATTTGCATTGGCTTGGGCCGCGCAGCCCCTGATCGATTTGACTTTTCGATTGAACGCCTTGATGCTCGAGTGGCTTCCTGCGGGGCTCCTTGAAACCGCCAATCGCTTTGAAGCGCTTGCTGCAGAAGTCACGGCTTCGATGTTGACATTCGATGCGGCGTGGCAATTTCCAGCAACCCTATTGATTGTGGCCTTGTTGCCTGCAATCTGCGAAGAATGGGCGTTTCGCGGGGTCATTCAACCACTGGCAGCTAAATGGACCAATAACGTGCACGCAGGTGTTTGGATGGCTGCGTTTTTGTTCAGCGCGATCCATCTTCAGTTTCACGGATTTCTGCCAAGGATGATCTTGGGGGCAGGCTTGGGTTATCTGGCCGTTTACAGCGGTAGCCTCTGGCCTGCGATTGCCGCGCATTTCTTCAACAATGCCGGGGCGATTGTGATGGCCGCCGTGTATGGCCCAGAATGGGTCTCAGAAGAGATGAACACGGTGACAGGTTGGGAATGGTCTGATTTCGGTGTGGCAGCCGTGGCTTTGGCGCTCGGGATTTTTGCCGTTCGGTGGGTCCGGAAATCCGGGACGTGGCCTGGAAAGCACCCGGTCTATTGATGTCGAGGGCGGGCCTTGAGGAACGCTTGAGCCACGAACAAATCTTCTGGTGTGGTCACTTTGATGTTTTCCAAATCGCCTTCGACGAGTTGGACAGCGTGGCCGGCGAATTCGTAAACACTGGCATCGTCCGTAAACGCATTTCTGAATCCGCTGGAATAGGCCTTTTTCAAAGTAGCGATATCAAAACATTGGGGCGTTTGGACTGCGCGCAGTTGGTCGCGAACCAAGGCGTGTGAGGCTGCGCCATTGACTTCCCGAATGCTATCCTTGACAGGCACGACCGGAACCGCAGAACCGGTTTGGGCCGCGTGCTCAAAACAACGGCGAATGGTCGCTTCCGCGACAAACGGTCGAACCGCATCGTGAATGCCCACCACACCTGAATCTGGTAAGGCGGCGAGGCCGTTGGCCACCGAATGCCACCTTTCTGCCCCTCCAGCGACCACTTGATGAACACCGGCCGCCCCGTGAATCCGTTCCAGTTCCGAAAATTCGTCCATGAGGCTTTCGTGCAAAACGAGCACGACATTCAAATCGTCCAATGCTGCATGAAAACGCTGAAGGGTCCACCACATCAGCGGCAGACCCTCCAAGATCAAAAACTGTTTCGCCACCGGCTGCGCCATACGCGTGCCTGTGCCACCGGCAACGATGATCAAATGGTGTTTCACGCGCGCGCTGCAGCGTAGCGGTCGGCTACCGCATTCCAATCAATCACATTGAAAAACGCCGCGATGTAATCGGGACGGCGGTTTTGATAGTTGAGGTAATACGCGTGCTCCCAAACATCCAATCCGAGGATGGGCGTGCCTCCGCAGCCGACTCCCGGCATGAGGGGATTGTCTTGGTTGGCAGAAGAGCAAACTTCCAGCTTTCCGTCTTTCACGCACAACCAAGCCCAACCGGATCCAAATCGCGTAGCAGCCGCCTTCGCAAAGGCTTCTTTGAATGCCTCCCAACCTCCGAGGTCTGCATCGATGGCCGCAGCCAAATCACCGCTCGGGTTGCCGCCTCCGTTGGGCGACATCACGCTCCAAAACAACGTGTGGTTGTAGTATCCGCCTCCGTTGTTGCGGACAGCACCATTGTCTGAATGCGCCGCCAAAAGGGCCTCGATGGATTTTCCTTCCATTTCGGTGCCAGCGATGGCCGCGTTCAAGTTATTGGTGTAGCCAGCGTGGTGCTTGCTGTGGTGAATTTCCATGGTGCGCGCATCGATGTGCGGCTCCAAAGCGTCGTATGCAAAAGACAAAGAGGGCAGTTCAAAAGCCATGTTTGTTTTGGTTTATGTGATGAGTAGTTTGTTCTATTTCCAGGGTCAAAGTTAATCGACCGTCAACGACCGTGACCTCTGCTTTGTTTTCCAACCAATGCAGCGCCTCCAACACCGTCGGATCTCCTTTGGCCAAATGCTCATAGTAAGCGGATTCTCCGGCCACATTTCGAATCACCTGCGCAACCATGCGCTGGGTCAACTCGGCTTCTTCTGCTCCATTGAGCGGTCGCAACGGTTCGATCCCGGCATCCGCCGCAAACTGCATCAAGTAGGCCAGTGCTTCTGCCGACCAGGCACCCACTGGGCCGGACTGTACGTCGTGATCGAATGCTTCGGAACGGCGGGCGTCAACATAGCCAAACGCTGCATCCCGAAGGGTTCCTGTCCAACTCAAATCACTCAAGAATCCGGACCAGCGCAACGTATCCAACGGGATGAACACATCCGGTGTGATCCCGCCTGAACCGCGCACGATTTTACCGGCCGGTGTGCGGTAAACAAGTGAATCCAGTTCTGCGATGCTGTCCTGATGAAATAATTCGCCGCTTTCATAGCGTGCGAAATAATCGTCTCCGTAATCTATGTCTTCGCCGTAAGGCCGTTGGATGGCTCGACCGGTTGGTGTGTAAAATCGAGCCACGGTCAACCTCAACGCGCCGAGGGTAGAAATCGAAAACTCCTCTTGCACCAACCCTTTCCCGAAAGTGCGGCGTCCGAGGATGGGACCGCGGTCGTGGTCTTGGATGGCTCCAGCGAAAATTTCCGAAGCTGATGCCGATGACTCATCGACCAAGACGGCCAAATCCCAATCGTTCCACCTGCCATCGCGGCGGGCTGTGTAGGTTCTGCGTGGCACATGCTCGCCTTCGGTGTAAACCACCATTTGGCCTTTCTCCAAAAACGACTCCACCATAGGCACCACAGCGTTTAAATACCCTCCCCCGTTGCCTCGCAAATCCACAATAACTTCCCGCAATCCCTGCGCATCCAACGCTTCCATCGCCGCCTCGAATTCCTCTGCGGTGTTCTGGGCAAATCGGATGACCTTGATGTATCCGCGCGCACCGTCCAAATTCGAAGCCGTTACCACGCTGTGGATGGGGATGCGGTCGCGACGAAGCAGCACCTGCTCCAAACCTTCTTTCCGATCCAACCCCACGCGTACCGTGGTGTTTCTCGGTCCTTTCAGGAGCTCCATGACCTTTTGGTTCGTCAAGTCGGGGCCAGAAATCTCCGCTGAATCCACGGTCAAGATGCGGTCTCCTGCGCGGACACCTGCCTTCTCCGCAGGGCCACCGGGAATGGCCGCGACCACCATCAACGTATCATCTTGGATGATGAATTCTACCCCTATCCCTTCAAAATTGCCCTCCATCGGTTCTGCCAAAGCTGCCAGTTCCTCTGCTGAAATGAACAAACTGTGCGGGTCTAACTCTTCCAACACCGCTTCCAGTGCCACTTGTTCCAACTCTTCCCTTGCAACAGGATCAACGTACATCTGTTCCACCCGATCCAACACCCCATCCAATGCATTCCGAGGCCCCACATGCTGAAAAGCCGAGTCTCCGCCGCCTCCTGTTTGCAGTCCGATGTACACCCCTAAGATCAGAATGATGGCATAGCCCAACGGC
>JBMSHA010000067.1:0-8600 GCA_049416245.1 Flavobacteriales bacterium
GTGCAAGCCCTCCAGGCACACGCCGCGGCTTCATCCACGATTTCAACCCCTTTTTGATGGCCTTGATTTCACTCTTGATGACAAAAATTTCCGTAAGGTCGACTTCCTCTGCAGGTTTGCGATAGTCCGCCCACATCGCTGCCTTCAAGTCATCTCGCCGGCGCCACACTTCGGCATACAGAGCGTCCAAACGGGCAATCCGTTGCTTGGCATTCAACTGCCGCTGGGCAGGTGCTTGGGACTGTAACGCCGTGAATGCTTGCTCGATGACCTCTTGGGCGGGGGATAAAGGGAGGATGGACTGCGTCATGAACAATGGATTTGTAGCAAACTAACACATGTGCCATCAAAATTCCTCCGAATCCGTTGCAATTTCGCTCCATGCATCGTTTTTGGGATGAGCGCTACGCAGAAGAGGGCGTCTACGGACGCGAGCCGGGTCCGTTTTGGGTAGAACAATTGGCTTTCTGCAAAGGCAATCGCGTGCTTCTCCCTTGTGAAGGCGAAGGGCGCAATGCGGTCTGGGCCGCTCAACACGGATGGACGGTCGACGCATTCGATGGCAGCCGTGTGGCTGTGGAGACGTGCAAGCGATGGGCGTCGGCGGCTGGGGTTGAGGTACAAGCTTTTCATTCGGACGCTTTCGAGTTTACCGGCCATGCTGACGGATACGATGTGGTTGGGCTTTTTTACGCCCACATGCCACCTGATTTGCGGGCCGATTTTCATGCGCGAGCCGCGCGGTGGCTAAAACCGGGCGGAACCCTCATCCTCGAAGGATTCAATCCGCAACAAATCAACCGGGACTCCGGTGGCCCAAGCAATCCTGAAATGCTGTTTTCAGAATCGATGCTGCGCTCCGACTTTTCGAACTTGGCCATCCAACATTTGGCTACACGTCTTGTTGAATTAAACGAAGGCCCGTACCATCAAGGGCCCGCGGAAATCATCCGAATGGTAGCCTCAAGATCTTAATGCATGCGATATCCTGCTGTCCTTCTCATCCCCGTTGGCATCGTCGCCACCTCCCTCCTTTTGACATCTGGAATGACCGAGGATGCAAAACCTGACACCTATACCCAATGGTGCAGCAGTTGTCACGGTGCAGACGGCCGGGACTTCATCGGGCGCACTTGGAAATTTGGGAGCTCGCCTGAAAATGTTGAGCGCATCATCCGAGAGGGTTATCCTTTGTTGGGCATGCCAGCCTACGGCGAAGCGCTGTCCGATGCTGAAATCGCCGGTTTACGCGACTACGTTTTAGCGCAAGCGGCTACTGAACGAGGCTTTGCCCCGACTCCACTGGAATCCATTCAATCCCGCGATTTGTCCATTCGTGTCAACACCGTCGTCAACGGGCTCCAAACGCCTTGGGGAATGGATTTTGTCAACGACACCACCCTGCTTATTACTGAGCGCGAAGGCCGGCTGTGGAAGCTGACTTCCGGGCGACTCGAAGCTTTGCAAGGATTGCCCGACGACATCCACGTGAAAGGCCAAGGCGGGCTGCTCGATGTCATGCATTGGCAAGACCCCGAAACCGGCCAAGCATGGGTTTACCTCACGTACAGCAAAAACAAGCCCGGTGACGAGGAGCTGTCGGCGACGGCGTTGGTTCGGGCGCCGTACGCTGCAGATATCGCGCATTTTACAGCCTGGGAATCCCTTTTTGTAGCTGAGCCTTATGAAGCGACTCACCGACATTACGGGAGCCGCGTAACCATGGGAGGCGATGGCATGCTCTATTTGACATGCGGCGAACGAGGAATGCGCGACGTTCACCCGCAATCGTTGATGACCGCTCCCGGCAAGGTGCACCGGTTTTTCCCTGACGGACGGGTACCGAAAGACAATCCGTTTGTTGGAGATAGCGGTGCTGTTGAAAGCATCTGGTCATGGGGACACCGAAACCCGCAAGGGATGATTGTCCATCCTGAGACCGGGGAAATTTGGACCCATGAGCACGGCCCAAAGGGAGGCGATGAAATCAACATTGCGAGAAAAGGACGAAATTACGGTTGGCCTAAGATCACTTTCGGGCGCAATTACATCGGAACCATCATCACCCGGGACACGGCCATGGTCGGGATGGAGCAGCCGTTGTACTATTGGCTGCCATCCATTGGTGCTTGTGGAATGGAGATGGTGCATGGGGGCCGATGGCCAGAGAGTTGGCAGGGAAATTTGTTGGTGGGATCGTTGAGCTTCGAATACCTGGAACGGCTCGAAATTGAAAACGATCAAGTGACTCGCCGAGAACGTCTGCTTGAAGGAGCTGGCCGCGTTCGCGACATTGCTCGGAATTCAAAAGGTGAAATCTTTGTCGCTGTCGAAGGCGCTGGGACTGTGTTGCACCTGGAACCCCTTGAGACAGAATGAAACGACTGGTTTTCAGCCTTATTGTGGGTCTCGCATGCACGGTAGTACGTGCGCAAACCGTAACGCCAAAATTGACTGCAGCGGAGGAAAAAGCCCTCCGAAATTCCGCAGCACCCACCACCGACACCCTCTTGCAACAGCGCTCCGGCCAACTCAACGTGCATTTTAGCCAAGTGCAACTGAGCAATTGGGCGGCCGGCGGACAGAGTAACATATCACTTCTGACCAAATTTGACCAAAACTGGAATTACGACCGGGGCAAATTCGGTTGGGATACGGAGCTCCACCTCGCATTTGGTTTGCTACACCGGCCTGAAGACCGCGTTTTCATCAAAACTGATGATCGAATTGAGTGGTCAACCAAATTGGGTTACCGGATGACCACCTCGGGATTCCTCACATGCATGGCTCACTTTCGATCCCAATTTGCACCGGGCTATGCGATGGAAAACGGCATTCCTGTGCGCGACATCCTGAATTCTAACTTCATGGCTCCGGGATACGGTGTAGTCGCTGCGGGGATGGACTACAAGGCGACAGGTGGTGGATTGACCCTCTTTCTCGCCCCCATCACTTTCAAAGGCACTTGGGTTCTGGACGATTCGTTGTCTGCTGCGGGGGCTTTCGGCGTGACTCCCGGCGAACGTTCACGTTACGAAATGGGGGGGTACCTCAAGATGAATTTCCAAAAGTCCTTCACAGAAGAAATCAGTTATGCGTTGCGGTTGGATTTGTTTTCGAACTTCCTCAACAACCCGCAAAACATCGATGTATACTCGGATCATGTTTTGATGTTGAAAGTCAATCCTTGGCTGACCACCTCCATAAGCGCCACCCTCATCTACGATGATGACATCATTTTGACGAAAAATCCCGAAATCATTGACGGCAACGTCGTGCCGAATGTGGGACCCGGCATGCAATTGAAACAAGTCCTTTCCGTCGGGCTCTCAATAAAAGTCTAGCGGCTACTTTTGCCCCGCAATCAGAAACGAACACGGCTATGAAAGCATTTGTATTTCCCGGACAAGGCGCCCAATTCTCAGGAATGGGAAAAGACCTGTATGATCACTCAGACGTTCTAAAAGCGCGTTTCGAAACGGCCAATTCCATCCTCGGGTTTGACATCGCAAACACGATGTTCACCGGAAGTGACGATGATTTGAGGCAAACCTCGGTCACGCAACCGGCGATCTTCTTGCACTCCGTCATCCTCGCTGAATCGCTCGGTTCTGCGTTCGACCCCGGAGTGGTTGCTGGGCATAGCTTGGGCGAATTCTCCGCATTGGTGGCCGCAGGGGCCCTTTCCTTTGAAGACGGTTTGAGATTGGTCTCAGAACGGGCCCAGGCCATGCAGGATGCATGCGATGAGGTACCGAGTACCATGGCCGCGGTGTTGGGATTGGAGGATTCCGTGGTGGAAGAAATTTGCTCAACAACCGAGGGCATAGTGGTCGCGGCAAATTACAATTGCCCTGGACAACTCGTGATTTCTGGTGAAATTCCTGCCATTGAGGCAGCCTGCGCAGCGCTCACAGAAGCCGGAGCGCGAAGGGCCTTGGTTTTACCAGTGGGAGGTGCATTCCACTCGCCCTTGATGGAATCTGCTCGAGAACGGTTGGCCAATGCCATTGCAGCGGCTCCATTTCAAGCGCCGCGTTGCCCAATTGTACAAAACGTTCACGCCCAACCTGAAAATGACCCCGGTATCATCCGTGAGAACCTCATTGCGCAACTCACGGCTCCCGTGCGTTGGACGCAGAGCATGCACAAGATGATTGAACTTGGAGCGACAGAAGTTGTGGAAGTGGGCCCTGGCAAAGTGTTGCAAGGGCTGTTCAAGAAAGTAGATCGCGCTTTTCCGACCTCCAGCGCATCCCTGGATTGATCGTTGGCTTTGAATCTGCGCATAAAAAAAGCGGACCGATTGGCCCGCTTTTTTTATCTGTTCAGCTGTTCAATCCTTGAAATCAAAGCATGGCTTCTGCCGCATACGCATGCAACGTCTGTAACTCATTTTCGGCCACCAATAGGGCATGCTTCAATGCACCGTTTTCAGCACGCAATTCGTCGCAACGACGCTGAGCGAGGGCCAATTCATTCTTCAATCGCATGAATTCCTTCAGCGTTTGAACCCGCTCTTGGCGCGCGGTCTCTAATTGAACCATGAGGTCTTGCATAACACAAAGAACGGCGTACTCCTTGAGTCGCGCAATGGCAGCGCTCAGCACTTTTCCACCTTTTCACGTTCATTTCAACAGCCTTAAAAATGAGCGAGTCCTCCGAACGTTTTACACAGCTCCAGGATCCTGGACCTTTTTGCGAAAAGCCCAGAGCACAATGAATCCAATCAATCCAAAAACACCGGCGGTTGCGTAAAGCCCTGAAATGGCATTCAAATCACCCTGGAACTGATACCCCGAGTAAACGGCACCTACGCCGATCCCCAGTTCGAGTGACATCAGCATGGTGCCCATCGCCAATGCAACCCGACCAGGCTTCGCTAAATCCGCTGTCCAAGCCATGATCGCGGGCATGTTGATGCCCACCGACATCCCGTAAACGATGCCAGCAAGCGCCGCAGTCCATTTGGTCTCGGCAACTGACAAGCCAAACATTCCCGCCGCCAACATCGCTCCTCCAATCAACAACAACGGAACCCGACCATACCGGTCGGAAGCCCTTCCTGCAATCAGCCGCATGGAAATGGATGCGGCAACAATGATGGTGTTAAACGTCCCTTTGTAGACGTAGCCTAAATCACCCACAAAATCAGGAGAGATCGTGAGAAATGTCCCGAATGCAAATGCTACAGGCAGCAACCCCAAAGCCGCTGGCCACGACGACCAATCCAACACATCTCCTTTGAACACATTGAAATCGTCCCATCGCACCTTGCGGCCATTCGGCAGCGTTTCGGGCAATCGCACGGTCATGAGCAACGCGACGAGACCGAAAAGGGTTGAGGCGATGAACATGGCGTTGTAGCCGTACTCAACTGTCAACCAACTCCCGATAGCAGGGCCACCGGCCATGCCAGCATTACCGGCCACTCCGAGGTAACCAAGCGCCTCTCCCCGACGCTTTAGCGGGGTGATGTCGGTGATAAACGCCGTCGTTCCGGTTGGGCGAAATCCCGTACTCATGCCGTGAATGAGGCGCAACGCCAGAAACATCCAAACCGCCACCGGCACCCCGCTCCACATCTCACCTCCCTCAAGGGCGCCGACACCGATGTACCCAAGACTGGCCAAAAGAGTCACCCACGTCCCGAACAGCATGACCGGTTTGCGCCCCGCCCGATCGGCGATGCGGCCACTCAAGAAACGAGAAACAAAAGCCCCTACAGTGAAGAGCCCCACTATCCACCCGATGAGATCTGGTCTTCCAAGTCCCGCCAAAAATCCGGGCAACTCCGGCAAAACCATCCCAAAACTGGCCATGAACAAAACCGTGCTGGTGCAAAGCATCCAAAATTGCGAGGAGAACATTCGCTCGTTCCCATAAGCTGCAGGTTGGCTCACTTGGTTGCAAAGGTACCCCCGCTTATCTTGGTGGAATGCAATATCCCGCGAAAGTTTTGTTGGCCTTTGGAGAAGCCATTTCGGGCAATGCCGAAATCCGGGATTGGTTGATGGCCAATGGCTATCCAGAATTGGCGTTGACCTGCCATGCCTTGCGGCTCACCGATTCGGCCCGTTCGTGGCTCCTGGCCAACGGGCATCCGCATTTGATGGCGCTGGTCAGTGGATCTGAGGGGAACGCGCAGGCGATTGTTTGGCTTGACAAATTCGGTTTCAACTATCTCAAGGATGTCGCGCTCGGTGCCGATAACGATGACGAGGCTATTACCCGACTGCTGAAAGCCAACCAGCGCGAATGGGCTGGCATTTCGCTGAAAATCCGCGCCGTCAAAAACCAAATCGAAACGGAACACAACGACATGCACCGCATCTCGCGGAATTGAGTTGGTTTTAGTTTCGGTACACCAAATGGCTCCAGCTCGCGTCGTCGAGTACTTCATTGGCAAGGCGTAAAACGTCCGCTGCCGTAATCGCATCAATGGCGGAAAAAACGGTTTCCAATCGCTCCACCCGACCGTACAGCAAATAGCTTTTGCCCAAGCCGGTCATCACGCTATTCCCCGAATCTTGCGAAAGCGCCACGTGACCTACAATTTGTTGCTTGATGTCATGCAACTGGCGGACGCCCAACTTCTTCTCGCGAAGCAATTTCAATTCCTTGCGCACCAGCGATTCCGCCCGCTTGTGCAAGCGCTTGTCCGTGCCGAAGTAGACACTGAACACACCGACATCGCTGTAAGGCGTGTAGGCGCATTCGATGTTGTATGCCATCCCATGCCGTTCTCGGACGTTTAAACTCAGCCGATTGTTCATCGTGGGTCCACCGAGGTGATTGGCGAGCAAAGCCAAACCCAATCGATCCGGGTGGTTGCTGCCGTGGGTCAACTTCCCCATGACATGATGAACTTGATGGATGTCCTTTTCGACGCGAACGTCAAAGGGGTGGATTCCTTGAAATACCTCACGATTCAGTTGTGCCTCGCCACTTTGAACGCCGCCGAAGTGCTTTTCGCAAAAACGCAATACCCGCTTCCACGACGTCGCTCCAACTGCACTGAATACCATTTGATTTGGGTGATAGTGCCGCTGGACAAAACCCATAATCGTCTCACGATTCATGTTGGCCACCGACGTCTTGTTCCCCAAAATGTTGCCGCCCATCGGATGCCCTTCGAACAGTCTTTCCTCGAATTCATCAAAGATGGACTCGGCCGGACTATCGAGGTAGGCATTCAATTCATCCAGAATTACATCCCGTTCCTTCTTGATTTCTCCATCAGGAAAGGTTGCGTTAAATGTGATGTCCGCAATCAACTCGATGGCGCGCTCCAAATGCTGTTCGGAAAACGCCGCGTAAATCCACGTATCCTCTTTTGAGGTATACGCATTGAATTCTCCGCCCACCGAATCGAGGCGATTGAGGATGTGAAACGCTTTCCGGTTGTGCGTTCCCTTGAACAACGTGTGCTCAATGAAATGGGCCACTCCAGCCTCGCCGTTGGCTTCGATTTCATCCCGCGTTCCAGCGTTGATGACCAATCCACAATGGGTTACCGGGCGATCGACTTCTTTGTAAATGATCCGAAATCCATTGGCAAGCTCTGCAGTGTGCAGCTCCTCCTTTCCCCAATGCGGCATCGTGCGGTGCGTAGGAGGCGTCATGTTTGTCGGGGCGTCAGAAGTGGCGTTGTGTGGACGCCCTGTTAGAACGGTAAATCGTCGTCATCGTCGCCACTGGCGGCCATCGGAGGAACTTCCGGTAGCGGCGTGGCCGCAACATCTGGTGCTGCAGCTGACGGAGCCACTCCTTGGCCAGGCTCGACACGCCAAGCGTTCAAGTCGACATAAAAGTTTCCATTGTACTCTCGGCCTCGAATGTCAAACTTGACCAAAACGGGGTCGCCTTCTTGGAAGCGCGCGATTTGCTCCGTTCGTTCTTTGGCTGCGGTAAATTTCACATCCTGTGGGTATTGATCTTCTGTGGTGATCACAAAATCACGCTTGTAAAACCCACTCGGAAAATCCTGCTGATCGAAGATCTTTTTGATCTTCCCTTTCATTTCAAAACTCATACTGCGAAGGTATTCACGGCGTGCATAAAACGCCGAGTCCGGCGCGCTTTTTTGTCAACCAAGATTGAACGTCAACACAGCCTTCAACGCATCTTCGACCGCCCCTTTTTGGATGCACGCTGCGGCATACCGATGAACAGCTTCTTCCAAAGCTGCACCATTGCCTTCGTGCTCAATGAACAAGTCGGACAATTCCAACAACTTGAAATCATTGACTTCGGTCTCATCGGGCATTTCGAGTAGCGCGCCGAGTTGCGCCAGATCGTTCCCAGTCAAAATGCGGCTTTCACGCACATCAGTGGGAAGCGCATCCACGCCGATCCCCGGAGCGACAAGCGGCTTGGGCACTTCGAACAGCGCTGAACCCGAAACCCGCACGTAAGCGTTGCCACCGCACCGACCGATGAGATCGAGCGCCTCGGGAATGGGTTGTCCCGATGCGTTCAGCACGTCCGAACGGAAATGCATGCGTTGGATTTCACAGATCACCAATTGTCCGGCGCCTCCTTCCGAACCCAACGAATCCACGCGAAGCACCTTGCATTCCAACTGCACCGGGCTCTCA
>JBMSHA010000068.1:0-8542 GCA_049416245.1 Flavobacteriales bacterium
AGATAGCGCCTGCGCTTACACCACTCCTTTGTCGATCATCTCGTCTGCGACTTTCACAAATCCGGCGATGTTTGCGCCTTTTACGTAGTCGATGTAGCCGGAATCGTCCGTGCCGTACTTCACGCATTGGGCATGGATGTCCTTCATGATGTTCAACAAGCGCTCGTCCACCTCCTCGCGGCTCCAGTTCATGCGCAAGCTGTTCTGTGACATCTCAAGGCCGCTGGTAGCGACACCGCCTGCATTGGAGGCCTTGCCCGGTGCGAAAAGCACTTTCGCGTTTTGGAAGGCCTCAATGGCTTCGGGGGTGCTCGGCATGTTGGCGCCTTCAGCGACGACCTTGCAGCCGTTGGCAATGAGCTGACCCGCTTCCGCTTCGTTCAATTCGTTTTGTGTGGCACAAGGGAAAGCCGCGTCACACGCCTCGCCCCATGGACGTTGGCCGGCATGGAAGCTGGCCGTTGGATGGGCATCGGCAAATTCAGCAATGCGCCCACGGCGAATATTTTTCAAATCCTTGATCCAATCCAATTGCGCTTCGGTCAAGCCGTTTGGTTCGTGAATGTAACCTGAGCTGTCGGACATGGTGATGACCTTGGCGCCCATCTGCATGCATTTTTCTGCAGCAAACTGCGCGACGTTTCCAGAGCCGGAAATGACCACTTTTTTACCTTCGAAATTTTGGCCTTTGGTTTCGAGCATTTCTGCTGCGAAGTACACCGCACCGTAACCCGTGGCTTCCGGACGGATCAACGAGCCACCCCAGTTCAAACCTTTTCCGGTAAGAACTCCGGTGAATTCATTGCGGAGGCGTTTGTATTGCCCGAACATGTATCCGATCTCGCGGCCGCCCACACCGATGTCTCCCGCAGGAACGTCCGTGTTGGGTCCGATGTGGCGGGCCAATTCCGTCATGAAGCTTTGGCAAAAGCGCATCACTTCGTTGTCGGATTTGCCTTTCGGATCGAAATTCGAACCGCCCTTTCCTCCGCCCATGGGCAAGGTGGTCAAGCTGTTCTTGAATACTTGCTCGAAGCCGAGGAATTTCAAAACGCTCAGGTTCACCGTGGGGTGGAACCGCAAGCCGCCTTTGTACGGCCCGATGGCTGAATTGAATTCGATGCGGTAGCCCTTATTCACTTGAACCTTTCCTGAATCATCCGTCCATGGCACACGGAACATGATGGTTCGTTCAGGTTCTACCATGCGTTCGAGGATGCGGTGCTCCGCATACTTCGGGTGGTTCGCAATGAAAGGGATAACGGTTTCGGCGACTTCTTGCACCGCTTGAATGAACTCGGGTTCATTCGGATTCTGAGCAGTGACGTTCGCCATGAAGGCGTTAATCTGCTCGTGCTGAGGGTTAGTCATCAACGTGTCTATTAACGTTTAAGCGGGGCAAATCTACTTCACAAGGAAGAAGTTCGGCCCCCATCGACCGGTAAATTAATTCCAGAAATGTAACTCGCTGAAGGTGAGGCCAAAAAAGCGATAGCGCGACCCACTTCTTCGGGGTTCCCGGTGCGTTTCATGGGGACGGCACCGGCCATTTGGGCGCGAATTTCCGCTTCGGATTGACCGGTTTTGGCCGCTTTGTTTTCGATGATTTGGTCTAATCTTGCAGTGTTCGTGGCACCAGGGAGCACATTGTTGACGGTGATGCCGAATGCGCCAACTTCATTGGCCCAGGTTTTGGCCCAATTGGCCACGGCACCGCGAATGGTATTGCTCACGCCGAGGTTGGCCAAGGGCTGTTTAACACTCGTACTGATGACATTGATGATCCGCCCGTAACCGGCGGCTTTCATGCCGGGCAAAACCGCTTGAGCGAGCAGGTGATTGCACACCAAATGCTGCTCGAACGTATTCCGGAATGCGTCAATTCCCGCCTCCGTGATGGGTCCGCCAGCGGGTCCGCCGGTGTTATTGACGAGAATGTGGACCGGTTCTTTTTCCACAATCCCAGTCGCCGCTTGCTGCACCTGTTCAGGTTGGCTGAAGTCGGCTTGGACGGTGCTGTGGCGCTCGGGATGGGGCAAGGAAGCAACGGCCTTTTGAAGGCTTTCTGCATTGCGCGCGAGCATGATGATGCGCGCGCCGAGTCCTGCCAAGTGCTGGGCGGCGGCGAAACCAATGCCTTGGGTCGATCCGCAAACGATGGCGGTTTTTCCATCAAGCTGCACGGGCAGCCATTCATGAGTTTCCGTGGTCATGGGGCGAAGTTAGCCACGGAGCCTTCAATCGGTGTACTTTTGGCGAAAGGCTTGGCATGAAACGAATTGAACACATTGGCATCGCAGTGGCCAACCTCGAGGAGGCGGAGCGCATTTTTGAAGACATCCTTGGGGAGGCGCCTTTCAAACGCGAGCGGGTTGATTCGGAAGCGGTGGATGTAAGTTTCTTTCAAACGGGCGAGAGTAAGGTGGAGCTGTTGGCGACGACGGATGAGGCGGGCCCCATTGGCCAACACATCACGCGGCGTGGCCCGGGATTGCACCATTTGGCCTTTCACGTGGATGATTTGGAAGCGGAGCTGGAGCGATTGCAGGGGCTGGGTTACCGGGTCATCACCGGTCCCAAGCCGGGGGCGGATGGGAAAGTGATCGCCTTTCTGCACCCGGGGTCGACGGCGAAAGTGCTCGTCGAACTGTGCGCTGACGCTTAAGGACTTGCTTCTTCACCAACGCTTGCGCTGTTTTTTGGTGCGCCTCTTTTGTTGTTTTCGTTGCTTGGCGCGGTCTTTTTCCATTTGATCGCCAAACAGGACTTCACCGGGTCGGTCTTTCGCCGGAGGTTTGGCGCAATCGATGTCGGGTTTGGGCCGCAACAAATCCCAATTCAACGTCACATTCCAAGGCTGATATTGCCCCTCGTACCACTGCACTCTCCCGTCTCCTTCTTCAGCAAACGGGCGCAACTGCAACGCATCGTAATTCGCATGGATTCGGAGGTAACGGCCGGATCGCGTGCGTACGCCCAGCCCAGCACCCAGTGAAAGCGCCAATCGATCGGCCGCCGGCGCATTACGGGGAATGAATAAGGAGTCCGGACCGTTCCGGCTGAAGTTGGCACCCCACTCGTGGTCCCATTTGATGCCGAGCGCGATTTCCGTAAAAAAGTCCGGTTTGATCTCAATGGCGCGGAACAAATGGAAAGCGAGCTCCGTCGTGGCCGACGATCGCCCTGAATCTGCGAGGATGGGGTCCATGTGAACGCTATCCATCCCCAAAATTTGCCCATTGAATTCACTCACCGAAGCATTCCGCGTCCCCGCCAAGGTCACCATCCAACGATCCCAAACAACCGGCCGCTTGACCGCCCCCCAGTACCCCAAGCCGACACGCAACGCTCGATGTCCCGCGTGGTTCCAAACGCCTTGATGCAACGTGTCGCGGCTTCCGTCGGGCAGGGCGATTTGGTAGAGCGACAGGGCGGAATCTGGCGATGCAGAAAATCCGTGAAGTCCTGCGCTAAAGGTCCAGCCGTGGCCGCGAAACGCTCGCCTTTCCGTGTCAAAGAGCTCTGGTGATTGGGCCCACACCGAATGCGCCTGCACCAGGCAGATCGCCCACACCAACGCCGTGTTCAGCCCTCCGAGGAATCTTCCCATGCGCTCAAAATCGATTCAAAAACTTCCGGACGGTCCCAGTTGTCCGCGATTCCAGGCTCTGCAAGTACGCGCTCCATGATGCGGTCTTGGCGTTGTCCTGCGGCCAGCGCCTCTTCGTAAGGCGTGTGGCTAAACGTCACTTGGGAGTATAGCGGTAGCCATCGTCCAGGGTATGCGGTCGCGAGTTTGGCTTCAATTTTCTTGCGCAGTAAGAAGGCCGGATCGCCCGTTTTGTCGCGCATTTCGATGTAATTCCGCAAGGCCAATTCCAAAATAGCGTCGCCCGACGGTTTGCGCAATCGTGTGTATGCTTGAAGCACCCGGTCCCAGTCTTCTGGGCCTTTCATGGAATCCATCAATTCGCTCAACACGCTGCAATCTTCCATGCCGCTGTTCATGCCTTGGCCGTAAAATGGAACAATGGCGTGGGCCGCGTCGCCCATCAAGCAGATGCGGTTTCCGTGATGCCAAGGGTAGCACGTGGTCATGACCAACGAGCTTGTCGGATTCGCCACCCACTGCTCTGCGAAATCGGGGATCAGCGGGATGACATCTGGGAAATTCGCCTGGAAATAGGCTTCTGCCGCTGCTTTCGATTCGAGGTTATTGAGTCCGTTCGGCCCGTCGTAAGGTGCGAAAACCGTGCACGTGAAGGTGCCGTCGGGGTTGGGGAGACCCATCAACATGAATTCCCCGCGTGGCCAAATGTGCAGCGCGTCCGACTCCATTTTGAAATCGCCGTTTTCATCGGGTCGCATTTCAATTTCCTTGTACCCGTGGGTGAGGTAGCGTTGGCTAAAATCGAAGCGATCCGTGCGCATCATCCGGTCACGGACGGCGCTGAAAGCTCCATCGGTGCCGAATACCCGATCGTAATCGGCGGTGTGCAGCGAGCCATCGCTTCGTTCAAACGATAGGTGACCGCGGTCCAGGTCGACATCGGTGCAACGGTGGTCAAAATGATACGCGACGTGCGCATGTCGCTCCGACTGCTCGACCAACAACTTGTTGAGCAAACCACGCGATACCGAGTAGATGCATTGAGGGTCGCCGAACAGTCCCGGAGCATCGGGCAATCCGTAAGGCTGCCGCGTTAAGCTTCCATCGACGGCGTGCATCGTTCGGTGGGTGATTGGGAGGGCAATTTGTCGCACTTCATCGGCAATACCTGCTTTCTCAAGGGCCCGCCAACCCCGGTTGCTCAGCGCCAAGTTGATGCTGCGCCCACCTCGATAAGCTCCCTTCCTGGGATCCGGCCTGCGTTCGTACACATCCACACGGTGGCCGCGCTCGGCGAGCATCAAGGCCCACAAACTGCCGACCAAACCGGCGCCCACCACGGCCATGGATTCGCTGTGTTGGTTGTTGTTTTTCATGCTGTTACGCTCAGTGAACTGTCGCGTTCAATGCTTGATCCAAATCGGCGATGAGGTCGTCCACATCTTCAACACCTACACTCAGTCGCACAAATCCATCCGATATTCCCAGTTCGGCTCGGATTTCGGCGGGCACACTCGCGTGCGTCATGGCCGCGGGATGCTCGATGAGCGATTCCACACCGCCCAGCGATTCGGCGAGTGCAAAAATGCGGGTGGCGGCGACGAGGTCTTTGGCCTGTTCGAGGTTATTTCCTTTGATCTCAAAAGCAATCATGCCCCCGAAATCATCCATTTGGCGGGCAGCTACTTCGTGACCGGGGTGGTCTTCGAATCCCGGCCAATAGACCTTGCCCACTTTTGGATGCTCCTTCAACCAATGGGCAATTTTGCGCCCATTGAAACACGATCGTTCAACGCGCAGGTGCAAGGTCTTCAACCCGCGCAACACCAAAAACGAATCGAACGGCTGCGCAATGGCGCCACAGTTATTCTGAATGGTTCGAAGCGGTCCGTCAACCGCCGCGTCCTTGGTGACGAGGGCCCCCATAACCACATCGCTGTGCCCCCCGAGGTACTTGGTCACCGAATGCATGACGATGTCGGCGCCGTGGTCCAGCGGCCGCTGCAGCATGGGTGCCGCGAAGGTGTTGTCGACGGCGAGCAAAATCCCTCGGGGCTTCGTGAGTGCCGCAACCGCTGCAATGTCCGTGATTTGCATGAGCGGGTTGGTGGGGCTTTCGAGCCAAACCAATTTCGTGCGGTCATTGATTGCCGCTTCCACCAATGCAGGGTTTTGCGTGTCCACAAAATGGAAGACAATCCCCATCGGTGCGTGGTTGGTTCGGAACAAACGCGCGGTACCGCCGTACAGATCTTGGCCAGCGATCACCTCATCTCCCGGTTTGAGCGTTTTCAGGACGACATCAATGGCCGCCAAGCCCGAAGCAAATGCCAACCCGTGGGTGCCATTCTCCAGTTCAGCAAAGGCTGTTTCGAGTGCTGCCCGCGTCGGGTTGTGGCTGCGAGAATACTCCCAACCCTTGTGGACGCCAACGGCCTCTTGCACATAGGTTGACGTTTGAAAAATGGGGGTCATAATGGCCCCCGTCGAGGGATCGGGCTCGACCCCTGCATGCACAGCGCGGGTCCCCTTACCGAATCGTTTCGATTGTTCCATGGTGTTCCAAAGTTATGGAGGACGACGCGGCTTCAATCCTGATTTTTGGCATTCTGCACACGTCGCTGTGTTCGCATCCACCATTCCGGGAGGACAAAGGCACCCGCGACGAGGTAAATGAAGTACGTTGCCGTGCGCCATATGATGACCACACCCGCCATGTACGCGAGACCTGTGAGGTCGCCCAAAAATGCGGGCACACCCAGTTCGGCTGCCCCCGAAGATCCGGGAGTTGGGCTGATGGACAACACCAACCAAAGAACCAATTGACGCGCCATGACCGCACCGTGAGCTACGGTAGGATAAAAGATGAGCAGCACCATGTTCAGGGTTAGAAACCGGGCAGTCCAGGATGCACCTGTTGCCAAAAAGCCTTTCACCCAATACCCCCGAGGCGCATCGCGCATGCTTTGAGATGCCTCCAACAGCTCGTCGGACCAAGTCGACAACCGTGCACTCCAGCGACGAACGATTTTTTTCGTGGCCAGTTTGCGCAGCATGCGGTGGGTAGCTTGAGGCTTGATTACGAGCCCGAACAACATCGTCGTGGTCAGGGTGGCGATGAAAGCATAGGCCAATCCAAACAATACAGGAATGCCCCAATTGGCCACGTCCATACCTGCCGGAATTTCCGGGAAAATGCCATGCCCATACTGCAACGACCACAGGAAAACCATAGGGACCAGGATCAAATAAAAGGCTTCATCCAGAAGTGCCGTGGCAAAAACGGTGGCCAGGCTTTTTCCCAAGCGCATGCCGTCGCGTTTCAAAATCACCACCGCAACGGCGGACCCGCCTACTACACTTGGCGTCAATGCTGAGGCGAGTTCCCAGAGTAGAATATTCTCTGTCGCTTGCCTCCACGAAAAGGATTGAAACGAAAGAATCCGCAAGCGAATGATGTAACCGATGTCCCGCAATAGCACACAGGCAATTACTCCCAGCAATGCCCATGTGGACCGCTCGGCCCATTCAAAGGACCGAAGCAGTTCCCACGATGTTGTTTTCAGACCACTTTCTTCATCGAGTACTTCATGGTTGGCGCCAAACCAGAGGACCGCTGCCGCCGCTGCCAATCCGATCAACAGGGGCCAAACCCATTGAGTCCATCGAAATAGGTTTTGCTGCACCATGCTTGCAAGTTAATGCCACTGCGACTGCTTCCGTGCAAGCACCGGATCAGGCGTAGGCATGGCTTCCTTCGGAACAATTCCGGCACATCTCCAGACCCGCGCGGTTCGAAAAAATCTGTTGACGAAAGGCCTCGTAACGCTCGCCAAACCAAATTTCCTGAAAAGCCGTTTCTCCAATCGTTCCCATGGCATGCTCAGCATCCTTGTCGAAGCAACATGGAACGACACGTCCATCCCATGTGATGACACAGCCTTGCCACATGCGCCAGCATTCATCGTTGAAGGCGTTCCGAATGCGCCACGAGCCGTCCGATTGGCGGTCATATCGCCGCAAATGCGGGTCCGTCGTCAACAGCGGATGCTGGTCGTGGGGTTCGTCGATTTGGGCCGTTTTGATGACCAATTCGTCCACGCCAATTTCCCGAGCGCGCCGACGGATTTCTTCAACTTCGTGCTCATTCGGCCCGACTACCAGAAACTGCCAAACCAAATGCGGTCCGCGCCCTCGGTTGGCTTTTCGAGCTTCCACCATGTTTCGCGTTCCTTCCAGGACTTTCTCGAGATGGCCGCCCACCCGATACGACGCGTAGGTCGATTGCGTCATGCCGTCGATGCTG
Organism: Flavobacteriales bacterium; assembly: GCA_049416245.1. Classification (GTDB taxonomy): domain Bacteria; phylum Bacteroidota; class Bacteroidia; order Flavobacteriales_D; family Sanyastnellaceae; genus UA16. Next base: position 7,917 of record JBMSHA010000068.1, read on the forward strand.
ATGATGAGCCTGCTCAGTCCGGAATTCACGATGGCTTCGCAGCGCTCTTTGCGCAAGAAATGCGCATTGGTCGAGGTGGAGGTGTACAACCCATGGGCGTGCCCCATGGCCACCAGCTCGTTCATTTGCGGATGCAAGTAGGGTTCGCCTTGGAAATACAAATTCAAGTAGACCAAATGCCGCCCCATCTCCTGCAACGCCCGTTCGAGTAATTCCGGTTCGAGCATGCCCGTAGGGCGCGTGAATGACCGCAAACCCGATGGGCATTCCGGGCAACGCAAATTGCATGACGTGGTGGGCTCAATGCTCAAGCTCAGGGGCCACGCCGTTTGCGCTTGGTATGCGCCACGTTGGTTGAAAGCGTATCCGCGGTAGGAGCGAATGGCATTTCCAAGGCGGGCACCATTTAAAGGTCGCAGCCGCTTCACCCGATCGCCCAAAGCTCGTCCTCTATGCTGCCAACCTGTTGCCATACTCAAAAGTAAGGCGGCATTGTCGGCGAACAATGCCCTCTTGGTGCAGGTATGGCATTCTCGGATTAATTTCGTCGTCATGATTGCGCTCGGGGATACGCTGATTTCGGAAGATGTGTTTGATACGCTTTTTGCGTGTGACTTGAGCAAATG
>JBMSHA010000069.1:0-8490 GCA_049416245.1 Flavobacteriales bacterium
TAAAAAAGGTTGATATCGTGACTTACAACGGTCCCGATCGGCAGCTGGCAGAATCGTGGACGAAAGGTGATGACCCGGATTTTCGCGAGATGGGCGCAGCAGAACTTCCAGCGTTGCAGGAGCAATTGCAACGCGGATTCGATGAAGCGCGGATCCTGCTCTTGCCAAAAGACGAAGTGGATGACCGCCCCGTGATGATGGAATTTCGCGGGGGAACTGGCGGAGACGAAGCCGCGATATTTGCCGGCGATTTGTACCGCATGTACCAACGCCATTGCGAAAGCAAAGGATGGCGATGGTCGCTGGTCAATGCCAACGAAGGAACGGCTGGAGGCTTTAAGGAGGCCACAGTTCGAGTAGAGGGGGAAGGAGTGTACGGATGGCTCAAATTCGAAAGTGGAGTGCATCGGGTTCAACGCGTTCCGGAAACGGAGTCGCAGGGCAGGGTGCACACCAGTGCAGCTACAGTAGCTGTGCTTCCGGTCGCAGAAGACGTGGATGTCGAATTGGATTTATCGGTGGTGCGCCGGGATACTTACCGTGCAAGCGGCGCGGGAGGTCAACACGTCAATAAGACCGAATCGGCGGTGCGATTGACGCACGAGCCGACAGGAATCGTCGTGGAGTGCCAAGACGGAAGATCGCAGCATCAGAATTATGAGCATGCCTTGGAAGTCTTGCGAACCCGCCTTTTCGAACGCGAACGCGAACGCCAAATCGCCGAACAGGCCGCTGCACGCAAATCCTTGGTGAGTACGGGCGACCGTTCAGCGAAAATCAGAACGTACAACTATCCTCAAGGCAGGGTCACCGACCATCGAATTGGCTTCACATCGCATGCCTTGACGGCAATCATCGGTGGAGATTTGGATGCAGTGATTGAAGCACTTCGATTGGCAGAACAAGCGGAGCTTTTGGCCGCCCAAACGTAACTTTATCCCATGAACACACGCCAAGGACTTTTTCAAATCATGGAACGCAAAAAGTCATGCCTTTGCGTAGGATTGGACCCCGATCCCGATCGGATTCCTGAGTCCTGTGGCTCGGGCGTGTTGGGAATGGAAAATTTTTGCAACACCATCGTCCGAGCCACGTCGGATGTTGCGGTTGCTTACAAACCGAATCTCGCGTTTTTCGAACAATATGGCGAAGCCGGCTGGGCAGCTTTGAAGCGGGTCATTGCGGCCATGCCTGACGATGTCTTGGTCATTGCTGATGCCAAACGTGGAGACATCGGTAACACCGCCAAACGGTACGCAAAGGCCATGTTTGAAGACCTCAATGCGCATGCCATCACGGTAGCGCCATACATGGGAAAGGACAGCGTGAAACCTTTTATGGACGGATATGAGGACCGATGGACCATTGTGTTAGCGCTCACTTCGAATCCAGGCGCTGAAGATTTTGAATTCCATGGTACGCCGCCCTTGTTTGAGCGCGTAATAGAGAAATGCCAAACTTGGGGGAATCCCGATCAGCTCATGTTTGTCGTTGGTGCTACACGTCCGGAAATGCTCGCCAAGATTCGGCGTTTAGCTCCCGAATACACATTCCTCGTTCCGGGGGTTGGCGCGCAGGGTGGAAGTTTGGAAGAGGTCATGTCTGCGGGGTGGACGGAATTCGGAGGTCTCCTGATCAATGCTTCTCGAAGTATCCTATACGCGGACAGCGGGCCGGATTTTGCGGATAGGGCAGCTGCTGAAGCGCGTTCGATGCAAGCCAAAATGGAGCCTTACTTCAATGAATTCGTGCGCCCATGATGGCGTCTTGGAAACGGTTGCAACTGGCCGCGGCTTTGCTCGCCGGTGTAATAGGCATTGGTAGTCTGGGGTTTGTGTGGATAGAAGGATTCACATGGCTCGAAGCATTTTACATGAGCATCATCACGGTGTCCACCGTGGGATTTGGAGAGGTGCGAACGTTATCTGATGCGGGGATGCTCTTTACAGCCCTTTTGATCGTAAGTTCCATAGGGACCTTTACCTTCGCAGCAACGGCAATAACTCAGTTTTTCATCGAAGGCGATTACCGTGAACGAATTCGAGCCAAACGCATAGAACGCATCATGAACGAAATGAATGACCACGTTATCGTCTGTGGCTATGGCCGAGTTGGAGAAAAAGCGGTCCAAGAACTGCAAGACCACAAACGCGATGTGGTCATAATCGAGTCTAACATGGACTTGGTGAAGAAGCTGAGGGATAGTGGAAACCAGGTGCTAGCGGGAGACGCTACAGAGGATGAAAACTTGGTTCACGCGGGCTTGGATCGAGCCCGGGCGCTCATCACCACATTGCCGGATGATGCTCAAAATTTATATGTTGTTTTGGCGGCCAAGGAGCGGCGAAATGACTTGCTCATCATAAGCCGGGCCTCGAATGCCAACGCGGTGAGCAAGCTCAAAGTCGCGGGTGCTCAAAACGTCATCATGCCCGATCAGGTGGGCGGTGCTCATATGGCCTCCCTTGTAGCGATTCCTGATGTCGTTGAATTTTTAGATCACATCCGTATCCAGGGAGCCGATGCCGTGAATTTAGAAGAAATTGAAGTCCAGGATTTGCCCGACCGACTGCAGTCTTTAACATTGGCTGAGCTGGATGCTCGCAATCGTATTGGTGTAAATGTGATAGGGCTGCGAAAAGCCTCAGGAGAATTGGTAATCAACCCGCCACTCGAAACCACCTTACACAGATCTATGAAGCTATTCGTGCTCGGTACGGTCGATCAAATACGACGGTTGAATGAATTCATTGGAATACAAAGTCCCTCACTTTGATGTTCAGCCCGGTTGTTGATTTGTATATTGGAGGACGATAGCGATAACCCTACAATTTATGCATAGAATTCTACCCTTGATCGTCGCCTTGATGGCGATGGCCAGCCCAATTTCGGCATCTGCATCTTCCGTTGATGAACAAATCAATTCGGTCATGACACCCTTGACCAATGCCATCATGAAGGTCATTTTCTTCGAGGTATCACTCGGTAGCTTGACAATTCCATTCGTTTTGATCTGGTTGTTGGCCGGGGCGATTTTCTTCACGTTCTACTTCAATTTCTTAAATATTAGGGGGTTTGGTCACGCATTGGATGTGGTGCGCGGAAAATACGATGACCCGAACGACGCAGGTGAGGTGAGTCACTTCCAGGCGTTGACAGCGGCATTGAGTGGCACAGTCGGTGTCGGTAACATTGCAGGTGTGGCGTTCGCTGTTTCATTGGGGGGTCCCGGAGCCACTTTTTGGATGATTGTTGCGGGCCTTTTGGGCATGAGTTCCAAGTTTGTGGAATGCACATTGGGCACCAAATACCGAAAGGAAAATCCGGATGGTTCCGTCTCAGGCGGTCCGATGTATTACCTCCGGGACGGATTGGCCAAACAAGGCAAGGCGGGCCTGGGAAAGGTGTTGGCTGTTTTGTTCGCTATCGCTTGCATTGGAGGAAGCTTTGGAGGTGGAAACATGGTCCAAATCAATCAAGCGACAAAGCAACTGATTGAAGTAACAGGAGGGGAAGCTTCATTTCTCGCTGGTCAAAGCTGGATGTTCGGTGCAGCCATGGCGGTCATCGTGGGGTTAATTATCATCGGTGGCATCAAAAGCATCGCACGCGTCACGGACAAGGTGGTTCCGTTCATGGTTGGGATTTACGTTTTGGGTGCGTTGGTAGTCTTGGGCGGAAACATAACAGAAATCCCTTCTGCATTCGCGCTGATCATTTCGAGTGCATTTTCTTCGGATGCGGCTTATGGTGGATTGGTCGGAGTCTTGATCGTGGGTTTTCAACGAGCAGCGTTCTCCAACGAGGCGGGCAGTGGTTCCGCGTCCATTGCGCATGCTGCGGCGAAGACCAATGAGCCGGTCAGTGAAGGAGTGGTCGCATTACTGGAGCCGTTTATTGATACGGTGGTCATTTGCACGATGACGGCATTGGTGATTGTGATTTCCGGATATGGCTCTTTCGGTCAGGAAACGGCTTTGGGTTTGGCTCAAGCGCGCGATTTGCAGGCGATTGAGTTAACAAGTAGCGCCTTTGCTCAGACCATGAGTTGGTTTCCTGTAGTGCTCTCCGTTGCAGTGATTTTATTTGCTTTATCGACCATGATCAGCTGGAGTTATTACGGCTTGAAATCTTGGACTTTTTTATTCGGTGAATCGAAAGTTTCGGACGTAACGTACAAAGCGATTTTCTGCTTGTTCGTAATCCTGGGCTCCGCTATTTCAGCTCAGAGTGTTTTTGATTTCGGCGATGCCATGATTTTTGCGATGTGCTTTCCAAATGTTTTGGGATTGTATTTTTTGATGGGGGAGGTCAAGCAAGATGTCGCAGATTATTTCCGTCGGATCAAATCAGGTGAGATCAAGCGGTACGATTGAGGGTATTTCCTCCTCGGAAAAGGGGAGTTGACGGCAGTGGATGAAGGAGAAAAGAGGAGTGCAGATTCTATTAGGATGGGTCATTTTGTCATGGGGCTTATTCGGGTTTCGCGTTTTACGGGACGCATGCATGGGTGCATGGCCTGAATCACCGGACAAGACCAATGAAGTGCGTTTGCTATTGCAGGCCCTGGATTCGATCGAATCGATAAGCTTTCGCGAGGAGCGAAATGAAAGGCCTCGTTTAGCGCGCCAGAAATTTTCGCAGTTCAATCCGAAACCCCGATCGGTGGATTTAAACCAAGCGGACAGTGCTTTGTTGGAATCATTGCCTAGAATCGGTCCTATTCTCGCGGCTCGTATTTGCAGGTTTCGTGAAGCGCTAGGTGGATTCTACACGGTTAATCAATTGCGTGAAGTATGGGGGCTGGAAGGCGAAACGGCCACAGAAATAATCCCTTGGTTTCATATTGGAAGCGGAGTTTACCGTCACATTTGCGTTGATACCGCTTCCTGGTCCACGATGCGCACCCATCCCTACATCCGAGCTGATGGCGCGCGTATTATTGAACGATTCCGCCTTCACCATGCGTTGGACTCCGTTGGTGTCCTCTATGGTTCAGTTTTGTTGAATGACAGTGTCATTCGGAGGTGGAGTCCGTATCTTCGGGTTTGTGAAAATCCTGCCGACAGCCTCTAGTGATTTGCAACAGGCCTTGCTAAGCGCATTGCGTGATGAAAGGGATTTCCCCGTTCCCGGAGTGGTGTTTAAAGACTTCGGACCCGTCTGGGCAGATCCGGGATTGAATCGCCGTTTAATTAACGAGGTATGTCAAGAGATCAAAGCCATGGAAGTCGGGCCCGATGTTGTCGCTGGGGTTGAAAGCAGAGGATTCATTTATGGGATGGCCATTGCCGATTCACTGGGCGTTCCATTTATTCCAATTCGCAAGGCGGGTAAACTTCCGGGCAAGACCCTTCGATTGGATTATCAACTCGAATAAGGTGAAGATGCATTGGAATGTCAGGCCGGACTTATTCCAGAAAATGACGCCGTGCTCATTCATGACGATGTGCTGGCCACCGGAGGAACGGCATGCGCTGCCGGGGAATTGGTAGAAGTCGCAGGTGGGAAAATCTGGGGTTTCTCTTTCCTCTTGAAATTGGATAAAATGGAAGGATTTGCACGGTTGAATGCGCGATTCAACGAACGATATTTTCACTCTATAATGAGCATTGATTGATGAAATATTCTGAAACTGAAGACCAACTGGCGATACGCGTTTCTGTGCGAGAATTTGCAGCGAAGGAAATCCTACCGCATCGGATGGAGTGGGATGAAACGCAATATTTTCCAAGGGAATTGTTCACTCGGATGGGTGAGCTGGGGCTGATGGGGATGCTCGTGCCAGAGTCGTACGGAGGGGCCGGAATGGGTTATTTCGAATATAAGGCTGCGATCGAAGAGGTGGCGAGCGTATGTGGATCCGTTGGGCTTTCGATGGCCGCTCACAACAGTTTGTGCACCAATCATATTTTGATGTTTGGAACGGAAGAACAAAAAATGCGATTCCTCCCAAAGCTTGCAAGTGGTGAACACATTGGTGCTTGGGGCTTGACGGAAGCCAATACGGGTAGCGATGCTTTACGGATGCGATGCACAGCCGAACGAGATGAGACGCGCGCTGGTTGGGTGCTGAATGGAACGAAGAATTGGATTACGCATGGAATTTCCGGTGACGTGGCTGTGGTTTTGGCAAGAACAGGTGAGTTGTTGGATAGCCGAGGCATAACGGCTTTTGTGATTGAGAGGGGACAAGCCGGTTTTTCTGGGGGAAAGAAGGAGAATAAACTGGGTATGCGTTCTTCTGAAACGGCCGAAATGATTTTTGATTCCTGTTTCGTTCCAGACAATCAAGTACTAGGTGAGATAGGCCAAGGGTTCATTCAGGCCATGAAAATTTTGGACGGTGGCAGAATTTCCATCGCTTCTCTGGCCTTGGGTATAGCGAAGGGAGCATATGAAACGGCAAAATCTTATGCTCAGGAGCGTGAACAATTTGGTCAGCCCATTAGTCAATTTCAGGCCATTGCATTCAAGCTTGCTGACATGCACACACAAATTGAAGCAGCTGATTTACTCACGCAGCAGGCATGTTACCTGAAACAGTCCGGATTGCCGGTAACAAAATGTTCAGCAATGGCCAAGTACCTTGCGTCAGAGATGTGCGTTCATGTGGCTACGGAGGGGGTGCAAATTCTAGGTGGTTATGGCTATACAAAAGATTTTCCTGCTGAGAAATATTACCGTGATAGCAAGCTATGCACCATCGGAGAGGGCACGAGTGAAATTCAGAAATTGGTGATTGCTCGTGAAATCATGTCGGAGTAGCATATTTATTTTGCCTTTTAACTCAAACGAGCTATTTTTGCCATCCAATTTTGAAGACATGCTTTCTATCCCGGTAAAAGAAGGAGACAACATCGAACGAGCGCTGAAGCGTTTTAAGAAGAAATTTGATCGCACGAAGCGCATGCGTGAGTTGCGCACGCGTCGTGAGTTCGTGAAGCCGAGCGTTATAAACCGAGAGCAACGAAAGAAAGCTATTTATAAAAACGGATTAAATATGAAAAACGATTGAGGAATCCTTTGTTTTTCATTTTAAAAAGACGAAATTGTCCCTGACATTTCGTCTTTTTTGTTTTGAACCAAATTGCCCCACTCATCGAGGATTTCCTTGATTATCTGCTCAAGGAAAAGCGCGGCAGCGTACACACGCTGCGCTGTTATCGCTCTGATTTAGGGCAATTGATGCGGTTCATGAGCGAGCAGTTCAACTGCAACAGCCTTACAGAGGTCAAGTCTGAATATTTACGAAGTTACGTGGTGGAGATGATGCGGATGGAGAAGGCTCCAAGGACTATCCACCGCAAAATCAGTGCATACCGAACGTTTGTTCGTTACGCAAAGCGGCAAAATATCATGGCGTCCGATCCTGCAGAATCAATCGCATTGCCAAAGCTGTCGAAGAGGTTGCCTAGCGTCGTTCCTGAGCACTCCATGCATGAGTTGTTCCAAGAATCGATTTTTGCTGATGACTGGAAAGGTCGCCGAGACCGAAGCGTTATCGCCCTCATGTATGAAACGGGAATTCGACAGAGTGAATTAATTGGATTAAAATTCACTGACCTGGATACGGAAAGGGGGGAATTGCGCGTTATGGGAAAAGGATCGAAGGAAAGACGGATTCCTTTGCTCTCTGATACCATGCAAAGCATTCAGGCACATATAAGTGAACGTCCTTTCAAATCGAATTACCTTTTCATTTCCGACGCAGGAAGGTCTCTTTATCCATCGTTCATTTACCGGCGCGTACATCACTATTTGGGATTGGTAAGCACTTTAAGTAAAACCAGTCCCCACGTATTGCGACACACATTTGCTACCCACCTGTTAAATCGAGGTGCCGAACTTACTGCAGTGAAGGACCTATTAGGTCATGCCTCGCTGAGTTCAACCCAGGTTTACACGCACCAATCGCTTGCACGTCTTCAAGAGTTGCATCAGGACAGTCCGTTGAACAGGCGTCCGAAAAGCTAAAACGTAACAGACTATGCAAGTACAAATTCATTCCATTCACTTTGATGCGGATAAACGATTGCTCGATTTTGTCGAGCACAAAGTTCACAAGTTGAACACGTTTCATGACCAAATTTTATCGTGTGAGGTTTTTCTTCGAATTGAAAGGAGTGATGATCGCGATAACAAACTTTCAGAGGTGAAAATTCACGTGCCGGGAGCTGATTTCTTTGCGAAGCGGAAGGCTTCGAGCTTCGAAGCGGGCATTGATGAAGCACTCGAGGCCGTTCGGAGGCAGATTCGCAAGCAAAAAAAGCTCCGGCTAGCTGGGGCTTAACCCCTTGTTTTAAAGTCAATTCGATGCTCTAGTTTTTTGTTCCAAACAAAAGACAGAAGGGAGTATTGTATCCAACAATTTCTTTCATACATTTGCCGTCCTGAAAACCGAGGCGAAAAGACGTCTCAGTTCTTTGAAACGTTGCCGATGTAGCTCAGTTGGCCAGAGCAGCTGATTTGTAATCAGCGGGTCGGGGG
>JBMSHA010000070.1:0-8469 GCA_049416245.1 Flavobacteriales bacterium
GGTATGTCGCTCGTTACGAACCTACCGGTGAATGCATTTTGCCGTTGATCGTGGAGCAGGATTTGACATTGACGGCGGATTGCTCTCCGTATTTGGCACAAGGCACCAGCACCGTATTGCCGGACGTTGCACTGAACGTGGAGCCGGGCGTGGAGATTTGGTTTCCGACGGACGCCCAACTCGTCATCCAAGGCCAACTCGTGGCGGAAGGTTCGCCCGAAGCACCTTTGGCTTTCCGCCTCAACCCCGCTTATGACGCGCCGTGGGGCAACATCCAATTCGATGCGGCGACCCATCCGTCCATCATCCGGCACGCGACCATTGAAGATGCCTCGGACGGATTGCATCCGGTGCACGACCGGGCGGCGGTGGCGGCCTGGTTTTCGGATGTGACAATCGATCACGTCGAATTGCTGACCAACCACAGCAACCCGGTGTACGCCGAGCACAGCCAGGTGGCGCTGACCCATTCCACCCTGCACTCCGACATCACCGGTGATTTGATCAATGTGCGCCATGGCTCGGCCCTCATCGACTCGTGCACCTTCATCGGCAACGACCAACCGGATACCGATGCGATTGATTACGACGTGGTCGAGAACGGCGTGGTGAGAAACTCGGTGATCCATTCGTTCCGTGGGTTCAACAGCGACGGCATTGACCTCGGCGAAGGTTCGTCCAACACGCTCATCGAGTCCTGCCTCATCCACCATTGCACGGACAAAGGCATCAGCATAGGCCAAGCTTCCACAGCCGTCATCCAAGACATGACCATCGGGCATTGCGCGTTGGGCGTGGCGATGAAAGACCAAGGAGCGGCAGAAATCGATCACACGACGTTCTATGCCAATCAATACGGCGTGAGCGTGTACGAGAAAAACCCGGGCATGGGCGGCGGCGATGCGGTGGTGACCAACAGCATTTTCTCCAACAGCAGCCACTCACCGGTCTTCGTTGATTCCCTGTCGTCGGTACTCGTCGCGTATGCGGTTTACGATTCGGACACCTTGGCGTACGAGGCGGTATTGGAGGCCAATCCGTTGTTCACCGATCCCGACGGGTACGATTTCACGTTGCAAACAGGTTCGCCTGCGGCCGGCTACGGGGCGCCGACTTTGTGGGCCGATGTGCCGCGTGACTTGGCGATTGTTGAATTCGGATATGCGGGCTTGGTGGACCCCAATCGCGAATGGATTGTGCTTCGCAACGACAGTGACGAACCGGTGGACTTACTCGGTTATAGCTTGAGTGATGCGGTGGTGTGGACGCAGACGTATCCGCTCGTGCTGGGGCCGGACGAGCAGGTGTGGGTAGTGCGCGATGCAACGTTCTTCAGCGATGTCCCGGATGCCGTGGTGGAGTGGGAGAGTGGCCAACTGGCCAATGAAGGCGAGCGTATGCTCCTTCACAACAGCGCCGGCATGGTGGTCGACTTCGTGCAATACGAGCCGGCCGCACCGTGGCCCATTCCGGTGGCGGAGCAGGAGGCATTGGTTCGTGTAGGGGCCGGCCTCGATAACCATTTTGCGTCCAGTTGGACCGTCGAAGCGTTGAACGGCTTGGACGAAACCAAGCAACTTGATGGCATCATGCAAGTCTTCCCCAACCCCGCCACAGACGTGGTTACTGCCTTGGGTGATTTTGGCGATGACCAGCGCGTGACCGTGGCTTGGTATACCCTCACAGGCCAACGCGTGCATCAGACAACAGTCATGCCGGAAGGCCTTCCTGAAGGGCAACGGGTGGTCTTGAACGTCGGTAAATTCGCCCCAGGCACGTACCTACTCCGCATCGGCTCGCAAAGCCGATTGGTGCAGGTTTATTGAACGACCACGCGTTGGGCTGGGCAGCCTGGGGCAGTGACGGTGTAAAGTCCCTGCTGCTGTGGGGCCGTTTTTGTTCCACCGAGCACGAGGCTTCCGTTGGCGTTCCACCACCGCGCCAGGCCCGAGACTCCCAACGGTGAATCAACCGCTGCGCCAGCCCTCACCGGATTCGGATAGAAACGACAAGCGTTACGGTCTTCGAAGTCTACGATGTCATTCGTGACTTCTTCGGGCACGATTTGAAGGGTCCGTTCGACAGTGACGGTCTCGCCACTGGCTCCGGTTCGCGTTGCACTTACGTGGAGGGTCCCAAATTCCTCCACCGTCCAAAATTCCGAATCGGAACTCACGCCGCCCGGGCCGGTCCAGCCCTCAAATTCCACCGCGCTTCCCAATCCGTGTGGCAACGTCAAAAGTGACGCTCCGTCCCATGGAATTACGGTAGCCTCTGCTTCAGCGCCCACCGAGGCCGTCGGCGGCGTGGACAAATCGTGGTACTGCAAGTTGGCCCAAGGCGAGATGCTCATATCCGGTTCCGAGGCCGCGCCGATTCCTGAACCGTCCTCGGTATTCAAGCACACCAATTGGCCAACGCGGTGATAAAAGATGCGGTTGTTGAACGGATCGATATCGCATAATCCGCTTTGAATGCCATCCATGCTCACGGCTTCCGGGGTATACCATTCGACTTCTCCGGTCGCTGGATCGATGCGGACGAGGCGCAATTCGGTTTGGAACAACGGCCCGTTGAAGTCGTAATTCTCAGGCTGGAGCATGTGGAGGGCGTACAATTTGTCTTCCACCGGGTGGTACATCGGGTGGGTGTAGCTCTCGAGGTTGGAAGCGCCAAACAACGTGGGCAACGCGCTGTTCAACAGCATGTCGCCCGTTCCGGTATCCCACACTTTCAATTTACCGCCGCCAAACATAAAGTAACGATTGCCCAGCGCGTCGATGTCGCTGTTGCCGCTGCCATAATCTGAACCATAATCCGGGCCATCGCTCACCGGCTCGACCGCTCCTGTGGCGGGGTCGATGCTGATGAGTTGCACGTTCGTGAATTGGTCGTACCAATGGCAAATACCGTAGAGTTTGTCATCCGTCCAATCGTACGCGATGTTGGTTGCGGGCACATCCGCGTCCAACGGATTGTCAATCAAAACAGAGGAGAGCAATTCGCCGGTCACCGCATCGAGCGTTACGAGCCGATAGGGGTTGGCTAAAACATAGAAGAACCGCTCACCAAAACAGTCGACATCCGCCACGCCTGAAGCATAACCGTCCGTCGTGGTGCCGTTTTCTCCCAGCATCGTGTACGTCAGAGCGGACCAGTCAGTCGCCGCCAATCCCAGCCCTTCGGAATCGTGGTTCAAGGAGAGGATAATGCCTTGGGCAGTGATTGATGTGCAAAACCAGGTGGCCGTTGCCACGGTAATGAGGAGGAGCAGATTTCGAATTGAGCGCATGCATTTAAAACCAAGTTTCTCGCGCTGTTGTTCGACCCCGGGAGGATTACTTCATGATCCTTAACATGGGGCGGTTTACCCGAGCATAAAGCTCGAATCCGCTACGCGGCTTCCGGGCTTTTTCCTTCGGTCCATCGCTTGAGCTGCGCTCAGACTCTGTCCTAAAAGAAAAAAGCCCGATTGCTGTTCGCAATCGAGCTTCTTTCGTGACCCCGGGAGGATTCGAACCCCCAACCCTCAGAGCCGAAATCTGATATTCTATCCAGTTGAACTACGGGGCCAATGAGGGGGCGAAATTACTATGAACAACGCAATTGCCCCAACTTTTTTTGCATCATTCTTCCGCGGTGGGAAAAGGGGAGGCGGGCATGCCGGCGAATCGCGCTCGGCAATCAGATTCCCCGCGTGCATCCACGGTATATGTGAGGGAGGCGATGCGCCAACCTCGGAATTCTGAATCCAGCGCAGCACTGCGGATCAGTGTAATCACGTCGATGCCACAATGGCTGCATGACTGTTCCACCCAAAAATCATATGGCGCGGTGAAAACAGCGACGTCGCCGTCAATTCGAACGGATGCTTCCCAAGTGCGTTCGAGGTAGGCAGGACCGGGTTGGCCAAGGCGGGAAATGAATGTGTTACCGCTCATGTTGACGGTACGCCAAATGCCGATGGAGTCTGCAGCCCACCGTTGGAAATTAGCATCGGGAAGCACGACCGTGGCAATGGCTACGCTGTCGTGGGCCGCCAAGCCATCAAACGTGCGTTGAACGGCTTGCGTCGCAGCGACGGCATCTGCGTCTTTTGAATTGGACTGTGGCAATGTTCCGGACGGCGTTTCGCAACCACAGAAAACCATGAATAGGATGAAGATCCAACAAGCAATACGATTCATGGTGCGAATAAACGCTTGATGCATTTAAAATTTAGTGATAATAATCACAATTGTGTGTTGAGTACTAATATTCCCTTGCATCTCACGTGCTCATGATATGGCCAACTTTACGCATCATCAAAACCTTCATCATGAAGAAATTTACAACCTCATTTTTAGCAACATGCTTTATTGCAGCTTGTTCTTTCGCGACGGCGCAAGAAGATACAGGTAAGGAATTCGCTGAATACGGAGTGGGTCTTGGCTTCAGTCCGTTTGGTCCATCGCTCAATTTGACCCACAACCTGTCGGCACAGACCACCATCAATGTGGGCATTGGAGCATTTTCTGGAGACAATCCATGGGACCAGGAAATTGGCGGTGCTACCTTCTCTGGCACGGCGGAGACCAATTGGATGGGTGTGTTCATCAACCATCGTCCATTCACCGATTACGATTGGTTTCGGGTCAATGTCGGTATTGGCATTGGAGGAATAGAAGGCACACTCGTCGATGTGAATAATGAAAACCATTCATACTCCATTCGGTATGGCGACAACCCCGTTGGTTATGTCGGCATTGGTTTCGGGTCACGTCCGGTGGAAGGATTCACATTTGGCTTTGACTTGGGCGGATTGCACACTTCGGGTCCGGTAATTTCCGCTACCGGGACAGAAGTTGACATGGATGTATTGGACGCCATTCCAGATACTCCAGGATACGGACGTGTGCTTCCGAATCTTCAACTATCCGTTAACTACGGATTTTAACCCGGATTTTCATCCAAAGGTTTATCAACCCTCAGCGCAATAGCGTTGGGGGTTTTTCATCCCTTTTGGTTCGCGCTTTTGAACCGGTCGATGCCGTCTGCTCGGTTGGACCGGTGCTTGGTCACCCGGCCTTTCACGCGCTTGCGCCACATGTGAAAGGAGCTGCGCTTCATGTGTTTGCGCATGATGGCGCGAACTTGGTTTTCCTTCAGGCCAAACTGCATCTCAATGGCCTCAAACGGCGTGCGATCTTCCCAAGCCATTTCAATCACGCGATCAATGACGTCCGGTTGCAGATCCGGACCTTCGTCTTTGAAATCTTCAGGTTCGATGGGAAGCATGATGATAAAACCGCTCCGGAGCTCGCCAAGTTCACTCGGACTTCAATGCGCTCGCATCAACGCCACTGCCCAAGCAACCAGTCCGACAACGAGCAGCACCACACCGCCATTGAAAAGCGGCTCGGCACCCTGGAAGTGATTCAACTTGAAAGCCCAGCCAGAAGCCATACCCGCGATGCCGAGGAGCACGAGAGATTGAGGGAATTTGCGACGAGGCTTCATGGTTCAGGTTGAGCGGTTTCTTCCGTGCGCAACAGGCGCCGCGAGTACCCAAAGGTGAATCGCAAATCGCCGGTGTCCAAATCGCGCTGGAATGCAATATCTACCTGCGCATCATCGCCCACCTCGAGCAGGGCCCCGGCATGAACGCGCACGCCCGTGGTCGATCGCCAAACGGGCTCTAAGAACACCGTCCAACCCTGCCATCCGACCTCCCGCGCCGCCGCCGCCGCAACAATCATTTCCTTGGAATCCGCACCCCAGCGGACGCCCCAATTGGCTCGTGCCGACCAACGGTCCTCATCCGTCCAAGCCGCGCAAATGCGGTGTTGAGAAGGTGCCCTTGTATTCGTTGAGATGGAATTCAGTCGCGTTTCGATTTCCGAAATCCACGCCACACGAAAGCGGTCCGCGTCGGGAACGATGTCCCACTTGATGCCTGCTCGTGCCGTTTCAGCTTGGCCGAGCGATTGAGAAAACTGCGCGCCCACGCGCACTTCGACGCGCTCTCGAAACCCGTACCGGATGATGCCCAAGGGAACGGCATACGTGAAGTCTTCCACTTGCTCGCCCTCCGGCGTGGCCCACTGTAGCCAGCCTCCCGCCTCGATTTGCGTCGCTCCCAAGGGCACGACCAGTGCGGAGGCAGACTCAAACGGCTGTTCGGTGCCCAAAAGGCCTTGGCTCAAGGCGGCACAAGCGCTGAAAAGGCCTGCACAAAGGACAGCTACAAAACGACTTAAATGACTGAAAAACATAGGTATTAATGTAACCTTTTGGTGGGAATTTACGTAAATATAGGTATGAACAGTTCCTTATATTTCACAGCAGTGATGGGGGTGTACTCCATCACTTTCGGTCCCAAAGCAGTGCAAATCCAACAACGCATTAACCGTCGTTGGAAAAACTATTGGGATTTGGTCAACCGTTCGAAAAAAGCAAAAAGGGACGGTGACCTTACCTATGGACAGCAATTGCGAAATCTCTCATTGGGACATTTCGTCGCAGCTAAAAAGTTGGAACAACGACGATGGGTGTTTGGTTTGTTGTCGTTGACAGCCATTTTCGGAGTGTATACGGTATTGCGTTTGGTCGGTGTCATCACCGACTGACGCAGTAACGTCCATCGGAGGAATCAATCCACCGACAATTCCAATTCCGATGAGGTGTACAGCCCAAAGCAGCCGTAACCACTGCTCACATTGCTGAACGCCAAAATCGGCTCGGTAAACAGCGGCCCGCCTGACGGATTGTTGATCAAGTCCAGGCGCTCATAATACAGGGCCATTTCCGGTGAAACTGCCGCCACTTCGATGACCACGGGCGCCTCAATTAACGCATCCAAATCCGGTCCCCACGCCTCTTGAAACACCCGGAATGCCAAACTCGTCAACGCCTCGAGATCGCCGATGTCCTGGAATAAAAATCCGCCCGCAGTTTGATTGAACGTCATACGCGGATCATCGTCAATTTGCGAGGTCAAAATGGCGTATCCCCCTGAATATTCGCCCTCATCCAATTCTTCCCATTCTGGCTTGATTTGTGATCGCACAATGAAGTAATCCGCCTCGCCCAATCGGTCGGGCAACGTCAAGGTAAAGTCAATCGTGCGTGACAAATACGCGCCTTCCACCGGATCCTCCCCCTCATACGAATCAACCAATTCCGACACCCAGCTGTAGGCATAATCGCCCACGCTGTCTATGACAGGAGGCATCACTTGCTCGGCAGTCACTGCTTCAAACCCTGGCGCCTCGACATCAAGCCGCCACGTTCCCGCCGCCAACTCCGCGTCTGTTAACACGTGACCGAGTCCATTGACCCAATCTGGCTGGTCGCCCCATGTGATGCTCGTTCCATTCGAGTGCGTCAGGGTGAAAACAGCGTCTTTGATTTTTTGGCTGCCCGCGGTGTCGAGGATGGCCGCGGAGGACATCGCGCGCGCCACCAACGTATCAGCGTCCGGTCGCGCCATGAAGGTCACGGCGATTTGGGGATCGTGCTCCGGGAAAGCGATATCGCGTACGACGCCTTCGCTGAGTTTGCCGCATCCGCTGAGCACGCCGATCAACACAAAAAAGAGGAGGAGGATTCGATTCATGTACATGGGGTCAGAATTCAGCGCGCCAAGCGACGGATGGGATGATGGGGAAGATGCCGTATTCGCGGATGACGCGGGTACCATCGTCGTTCTCGTCGACGAGCGAAAAGAACGGATTGAGGTTGTTGTAGACGTTGTACACACTGTAAATCAGCGACCGCGTGTAGCCGGCTTTTTCTTTGACGAAGGTCAATGCCACATCGGCCCGGTGATACGGACTGGTTCGGTACGTGTTTTTGGCGCTCGGAATTTCGATGTTGAAGCCGTTCACGTCGGGTGTGAAGCCGGTGAAACTTGACGGCAAAAACGTTTTGAAAGCGGACTCGGGGAGCGTCAGGGCGCGACCTGTGCCGTATACCCATGTGGCGGAAAAGTCGATTCGATCAGAGAATTGGTGCATCAAGACCACCGAGGCGTCGTGTCGGCGATCGTAGGTGTAGGGAAACCAATTCCCGCTGTTGATTTCATCGAATTGGCGGTTCGCCCAACTCAACGTGTAACCGACCCAACCCGTTGTGCGGCCTTGCTTCTTTTGCAGCAGGAACTCAAATCCGTATGCATTGCCTATGCCTTGCGTGACTTGATCTTCCCAAACCGCATTTAGGGTGTTGCTGAAGCTTGCGCCTTCCCGGTAGCTCAACAAGCCTTCCATGGCCTTGTAATATCCTTCGATGCTGCATTCAATTTCGCCAAATGTCTTGGCCCAACCGGCGGCCCACTGTTGACTTGATTGCGGTGTGACCCGGTCGGTGGCCGGCACCCACAGGTCGGTGGGTAGTGAGAGGCCCTCGTTGGTGAGGAGGTGCACGAATTGGTTCATGCGAGCGTAGCTGGCTTTCAACGCGCTGCCGTCACGGAGTCGATAATTGAGC